>JAEZHL010000259.1 GCA_023416575.1 Pseudomonadota bacterium | reverse complement strand
CGGCATGCGGTCGAACGTGGCTGCGTGACTGCCCGGCAAGAAAGGTACCCCGGTTCCTCCGGGATACCTCGGTCAGCCAGCCTTGCCGGTCGAAAACCTACTTCTTCACGAGCGGGCACTTGCTCTGTGCGAGGGGCTGAGCGGCTTGGTCGCCCGGAATCGTGCGCAGGATCTTGTAGTAGTCCCAAGCGCCCTTCGATTCCTCGGGGCGCTTGACCTCGACCAGATACATGTCGTGGACCAGCCGGCCATCCTCGCGCAGTTTCGCGCCCTTGGCGAAGAAGTCGTCGACGGGCGTCTCGCGCATCTTCACTGCCACGGCCTTGCCGTCGTCCGTGCCGGCCGCCTTCACGGCCTTCAGGTAGTGCATGACGGACGAGTAGACACCAGCCTGGACCATGCCGGGCTTGCGACCCGTCTTCTCCTCATACCGCTTCGCGAACGCGCGGCTGTCATCGTCCCGGTCCCAGTAGTAGGCCGTCGTCGCGACGAGGCCCTGGGCGCCTTTCAGCCCCATGGCGTGCACGTCGCTGATGACGATCACCAGCCCGACCACCTTCTGGCCGCCGCTCGCGATGCCGAATTCGGCAGCCTGCTTGACCGCGTTCACCGTATCGGTGCCGGCGTTGGCGAGCCCGACGATCTGCGCGCGCGATCCCTGGGCCTGAAGCAGGAATGATGAGAAGTCGTTGGTGCTCGTCGGGTGCCGGACTTCTCCCAGCACCTTGCCGCCGCCAGCTTTGATCTCCTGGCTCAGGTCGGCCGCCATCTGGTGGCCGAACGCGTAGTCGGCGACGAGCAGGAACCAGTCCTTGCCGCCGTCCTGCAGCACGGCCCGCGCGCTGCCGATGGCCTGGGAGTAGGTGTCGAACGTCCAGTGGAATCCGGTCGGCGAGCAGTCCTCGTTGGTGAGGCGGGTCGTCGCCGGCCCGGAGAACATGGCGATCTTGCCACGCTCCTTGGTCAGTCCCTGCACGGCCAGCGCTACGGCAGAGTTGGTAAGATCGGCGAAGGCATCGACGCCGTCGACGTCAAGCCACTGACGGGCGACGTTCGAGGCTATATCGACCTTGTTCTGGTGGTCGGCGGAAAGAATCTCGATCGGCTTGCCGAGGACGGTTCCACCGAAATCCTCGACCGCCATCCTGGCTGCGAGCACCGAGCCGGACCCGCCGAAGTCGGAATAGAGTCCGGATTGGTCGTTCAGCACGCCGATCTTGACCACGTCCCCGGAAATCTGGGCCATGGCTGCACCAGCGCTCAGGCAGAACGCTGCCGAAAGTAGAGCCGCACGAAGTGCACGCATCGTTTCTCTCCCCATGCTTGGTGTTGTTGGGGAGACGATTGCGCGAATACTGATACTTGGCAAGCTGCTAATCTACATGAGCGCACGCTGGCGGAATGGCAGGAAATGGCAGCCCCGCCGCGACCCGCCGGCGCTGAGCGGCCCGTCACACCTGCTGATGCCGGGCCTTCGCAGCGCGCTCGAGGGCGGCGCAGGTGAGCTTGTCGAGGTGGAGCGTGTCGGCGAGAAGCTCGAGGAAACGCACTTCTTCCAGCTGCACCCTGAGGTCGGAAGCCGCGACCTCGGCCGCGAGCACGTAGGCCGTCTCGCGCAGGTGGCGCGGCAGGGCGCCGCCGATCATCTCCAGCACTTTGTCGAGCCCGCCATCCCTCAGCACGGCTCCGCACTCTTCCGAGCACCTGACGAGCCAGTCTTTGCCCTGGCCCTGGAACGCAGGGAGCTGCTGGACGATGGAGCCGATGCGCGCGAGCTCCGCGTCGGTCATCATTTTATCGACCGCCGAAACGGTGATCATGGCGTAGATCAGCGCCTCTTGCGGCGTCAGGCTGGCACGCATGTAGTCTCCTTTCGGGCAGGGCGGATTCCCTGCCTGGCTTGGATGGCGGACGAGAGCTCGCGGACGCTTAGATCCCCTCGAACAGCACCGTCGACAGATACCGCTCCGCAAAGGATGGCACGATGGTGACGATGCGTTTGCCGGCCATCTCGGGGCGCTTGCCGATCTGAAGGGCCGCCCAGATCGCCGCGCCGGACGACAGCCCGACCGGAATACCATCGAGCCTTGCGACCTGCCGTGCCGTATCAATCGCAGCTTGGTTCGACACCTGAATGATCTCGTCGATGATCGTGGTATCGAGGACCTCGGGGATGAACCCGGCGCCGATGCCTTGCAGCGGATGCGGGCTGTGCTGGCCGCCGGACAGGACCGGGCTCAGCTCCGGCTCGACCGCGACCATCTTGAGGCCCGGCCGGCGTGGCTTCAGCACCTCGCCGCAGCCGGTGATCGTGCCGCCGGTGCCAACACCCGAGACGATGACATCCACTTGGCCGTCGGTATCGCGCCAGATCTCCTCGGCGGTTGTCCGGCGATGAATGTCCGGATTGGCCGGATTGGTGAACTGGCCGGGCATCACCGAGCCGGGGATCTCGGCCAGGAGCTCCTCGGCGCGCTGTATTGCGCCCTTCATACCCTTCTCGCGCGGCGTCAGCTCCAGCTCGGCACCGAGAAATGCGAGCATCTTGCGCCGCTCGATCGACATCGACTCGGGCATCGTCAGAATGAGCCGATAGCCCCGGGCGGCCGCGGTGAAGGCGAGTGCGATGCCGGTATTTCCGGAGGTCGGCTCGATGAGCGTCGTCCCCGGTCCGATTTTCCCCTGACGCTCCAGATCGAGGATCATGGCCACGCCGATACGGTCCTTGACGCTGCCGAGCGGGTTGAAGAACTCGAGCTTCAGCACGAGGTCGGCCACGACGCCCGCCTCGGCGCTGAGCCGAGGTGCACGGACGAGGGGCGTGTTCCCGATCGTCTCGATGATGCTGTCGTAGATGCGTCCGCGACCCGGCGGGTCCAACCGGGGCTCAAGTCGATGCTGTGCCATGATCTCTCTCCTGGACATTTACGAAGAGCAGCGAACCGCTGATCCGGTAGGGATCAGCTCGTGCGTTCTGAAACATAGGTGACGGCTTGCCGCAGTATATCAGCCCGCTCACCAAAGCGATCGAGTGATGTCAGCGCTTCAGCCTCGAGCTCAGCAAGACGCTGCCGCGCCCCCTCGACGCCGAGCGCGGAGACATAGGTCGCCTTGCCAGCCGCCGCATCCTTGCCCGTAGCCTTGCCGACCGTTGCTGCTGCACCCTCGACGTCGAGCAGGTCGTCGGCGATTTGAAATGCGGCGCCGAGGGCCCGGCCATAGCTGCCGAGCGCGTGACGGTCCGCGGGTGCTGCCCCTGCCAGAATGGCGCCGGCCTCGGCTGCGAACGTGATGATCGCGCCGGTCTTTCGCTCCTGGATGTCACGCACGCGGTTGAGATCCTGCGCCCCGAGGCGTGGCAGCGTCTCGGCCTCGAGATCGAGCTGCTGGCCACCGACCATGCCGCTTGCCCCTGCGGCCTGTGCCAGTGCTAGCGCCAGCGCGCATCGGATCGCGGCATCGGGGTGGGTCGTCGGATGCACGGCCACCTCGAAAGCGAGCGTGAGCAAGGCATCGCCCGCGAGGATTGCCGTGGCCTCGTCGAAGGCGACATGCACCGTCGGCAGTCCACGGCGCATCGCATCGTCGTCCATCGCCGGCAGGTCATCGTGCACGAGCGAGTAGCAATGCACGAGCTCGACGGCCGCTGCGGCGCCGAGCGCCTGATCCGGCGCGATGCCGAACAGCTTCGCTGTCTCGATCACGAGGAATGGCCGGAATCGCTTGCCGCCGCCGAGGACAGCGTGGCGCATGGCGTCTACGAGCCGCGCGGGAGCCGTCGGCGCAACCATTTCGTTCAGAATCTCTCGCAGGCGGCTCTCCGTGAGCAGAGCATTCGTGCGAATTTGATGCAGCGGTGTCATGCTGGCGCCACGAATTTCCAACTGTTGCGGCCTAAGCTCGCACTCGGGTGGGTCACGATAGGCCGGGTTCGCTATAACACTTCCCATAACTTGCGGGTTCACGAGTATGGCATTGCAAGACAAAGTGCGAGGGGGCTCGGCCGACATTTCATCCCACCCCGCTTGGGTGTCGCGTCTCGTTAACCATGCCCCGGGCTGTATCAGGGTTGCCCTGATCGGGGGCTTTGCGGCGCTGGCCGCGCTACTCGCTGGCTTCGTTGTGCTTGCCTCGGTGGTGCTGCTGTTCTTCCGTTTCGTCGATCCGCCGATGTCAGCCCTGATGATGAGCCAGACTTTGACTGGTCGCACGATCGACCAGCGCTGGGTCGATCTCGATCAGATTTCGCCGAACCTCGTGCGCGCCGTGATCAGCTCGGAGGACGCGCGGTTCTGCAGTCACTACGGTGTCGATTTCGGCGAGTTGGAGGCGGCGATCAGGAAGGCGGGCCGCAGCGGGCTAGGAGAGGTGCGCGGGGCCAGCACGATCAGCATGCAGGTGGCGAAGAACCTGTTCCTCTGGCCATCGAAGGATCTCGTGCGCAAGGGGCTGGAGCTCGGGATCACCGTGATCATGGAGCAGCTCTGGCCGAAGCGGCGGATTCTCGAGGTCTATCTCAACATCGCCGAGTGGGGGCCGGGGGTCTTCGGTGCCGAGGCCGCGGCCCGCCATCATTTCCGCAAGCCCGCGTCCCGGCTCACCGCCCAGGAGGCGGCGCTGCTCGCCGCATCGCTGCCGAACCCGCATCGGCGTGTCGCAGGTGCGGCGGGGCCGGGCACGCGGCGGGTCGCCCAGATCATCGAGGGACGGGCGCGCGCGGCGGGGTGGCGCACGGCCTGCGTCCTCAGGACCTCCTCGCGCTAAAGGATTGTGCGGGTGCTGGCGTTAGGCTCGAATTGCCGCTATAAGCCCGCTCCGAGACAGCTGGACGCATCGCGCCCGGCATCAGGGATCTGTTTACCCAGGCAGTGGATTTTGGCGGCTGCGGCGTGAGTGCCGGGCCGAGCGAAGGAGATCAGGGCAATGGCCGTACCCCGTAAGAAAACGTCGCCGATGAAGCGCGGCTTCCGCCGGTCCGCGGACGCACTTACGGCGCCGACGTACATCGAGGACAAGGAGAGCGGTGAGCGGCGGCGTCCGCACCACATCGATCTCAAGACCGGCAAGTATCGTGGCCGGCAGATCCTTGAGAACAAGGAAGAAGCGTAAGCATAAGGCGGCCACGGGGGAGGCGGTCCGGCACGCGCCGGGCTTGGCTCTGGCTGACATAATTCCAGCGCCGGCACCCGATAAAGGCCATTGACGGTGGGTCTGATTTCGGAGGTGCGCGATGTCGCTGAGAGCCATTCCGCTGATTGCCGTGGCGCTCATTATGTACAACGCCGTGGTTCTGCTGGGCGGCGATGCGCCACCGAGCGAGATCCTGGCAACGCAGCTCTTCGGCATCCCGATGCTGCATCAGGACGCGGTGTGGGTCTTCACCTGGGGTGACTTCCTCATCCTGCTGGTGCTGGTGCTGCTGTTCATCGAGCTGCTGAAGGCGACGTACACCACGACCGCCTCGCTGCTCGACCACGGCTTGTCGATGATCGTCTTTGTGGTTTGCCTGATCGAGTTCCTGCTCGTCCGGCAGGCCGCCAGCTCGGTGTTCTTCTTCATCACCATGGCTGCGCTCATCGACGTGGTGGCCGGATACACCATCGGCATCCGCGTGGCGCGTCGGGACTTTCAGATCGGCGAATGAGGCGCTTCGGGTCGCAGGTCAGCGGCCCGAGCTGCTTCCGCGCTTGTTGCTGAGGCCCCGCTATCTCCCGCCCGTTTAAGGGCGCAGGGGCGCGAGAGCGCGCGTGCTGGCGGATCGCGATAGAGCGAGGCTGCCTGTCGGAGCCTTTTGGTTCCGTGGACAGCTCGTCAGCGTGTCTGGGTGAATCGGAGCAGCCGACGTCGCTCGTGCAGTCCGCGGCCAGTACTCGTGCCTGCAGGGTTCCCGGGTCTGAGACCTGCAAGGGTCGGCGCACAAATGGCGAGGCAATAGGCTCGCCTTCCTCTGCCACTCACTTCTGCGACAGCTTCTCGATCTTCTCCTGCATGGAGGCGAGCTGCGCCTTGAGCTCGTCGAGCTCGGCTTTCCCGGCGGCTTGACTGGCCGCAGGAGCTTGGCTCGGCGGCGGCGCGGCAGAGGTGGCTGGCCCCGCATCTGCCGGATTTCCGCTGGCCTGCTTGCCGCTGAACGGGGTCCACATCGACATGGCCTTCTCGAACATGGCCATGTTCTTGCGGGTTTGCTCCTGCATCGCGTCGAAGGCCGCGGCGCTGAACGGGTTCTGGCCGAGCATGTGCGAGAACTGGCTGCGGAAGCGCTCCTGTTCCTTCACGAGCGTCTCGAGACTCATCTGAAGGTAGCTCGGAACCATACGGCCGATGCTGTCGTCGTAGAAGCGGATGAGCTGGCGCAGGAACGGGATCGGCAGCAGCGTCTGACCGCCTGAGCGCCCCTCCTGCTCGACGATGATCTGGGTCAGCACGGCATGGGTCAGGTCGTCGCCGGTTTTAGCGTCGTACACGACGAAATCGCGGTCGGATCTTACCATGGCGGCAAGATCCTCGAGTGTCACGTACGTACTCGTCTCCGTATTGTAGAGACGCCTGTTAGCGTACTTCTTTATGACCACTGCTTCTTTCTTATCGGCAGCCGGGTCATTCTTACTGAGCATGGCGGTCAATTCTTGACGATGGCTCCATACCGCAGGCTAGCACAGTGCCGGATTGTGGCAACACGAAATAGCTTTGTGGGGTAATGGCCATGGTTGATCGAGATCATGGTGCATTGCGGTCTGCTGATTCCGGCTGCTATCGTGCCGGGTAAGCCGGAATAGCCTTCAATCACCGCTTCGACGGACCAAATTGGTCTTCCAGGTCGATCCGGTCATCCCAGGAGAGCTAGAATGAGCGCAGACACTTCGACGATCGTCATCGCCAGCGCGGCTCGTACCCCCGTGGGCTCGTTCAATGGCGCCCTGGCGAGCCTCCCGGCGCACGAGCTCGGAAAGGTAGCCATCAAGGCGGCCATGGAACGGGCCGGCATCGAGCCGGGCGACGTCTCCGAAGTCATCATGGGTCAGATCCTGACGGCCGGAGCGGGCCAGAACCCGGCGCGCCAGGCAGCGATCGCGGCTGGCATTCCCGTCGACAGCCCGGCCTGGGGCATGAACCAGCTCTGCGGCTCCGGGCTTCGCGCTGTCGCGCTCGGCGCGCAGCAGATCCAGCTCGGATCGTCGTCGATCGTAGTCGCCGGCGGGCAGGAGAGCATGAGTCAGGCGCCGCACTGCGCGCACCTGCGCGATGGCGTCAAGATGGGCGACCTGAAGTTCATCGACACCATGATCAAGGATGGCCTGTGGGATGCCTTCAACGGCTATCACATGGGCACCACCGCCGAGAATGTCGCCCGTCAGTGGCAGATCACGCGCGAGGAGCAGGACCAGTTCGCCGTCGCCTCGCAGAACAAAGCCGAGGCGGCGCAGAAGGCGGGCAAGTTCAAGGACGAGATTACGCCCGTCACGATCAAGACGCGCAAGGGCGATACTGTCGTCGCTCAGGATGAATACATCCGCGAGGGCGCGACCTACGAGGGGATGTCCAAGCTGCGGCCGGCCTTCGACAAGGAAGGCACCGTGACGGCAGGCAATGCTTCGGGCATCAACGACGGTGCGGCTGCGGTCGTCCTCATGACGCTGCAGGAGGCACGCAAGCGCGGCATCACCCCCATGGCGCGCATTGTCTCCTGGGCGCAGGCGGGTGTCGATCCTTCGATCATGGGGACGGGCCCCATCCCGGCGTCCAAGAGGGCGCTCGAGAAGGCCGGCTGGACGGTGGACGATCTCGACCTCGTCGAGGCCAACGAAGCCTTTGCCGCCCAGGCCTGCGCCGTGAACAAGGGCCTCGGCTGGAACCCAGACAAGGTCAACGTCAACGGCGGTGCGATCGCGATCGGCCACCCGATCGGTGCCTCCGGTGCGCGGGTGCTGAACACCCTGCTGTTCGAGATGAAACGGCGCGATGCCAAGAAGGGCCTTGCGACGCTGTGCATCGGTGGCGGCATGGGCGTCGCCATGTGCGTCGCGCGTGACTGATTAGTTGGACCCAGATTTCACTATCACAATATTGATAGATGGCAGAACTGATGGGACTATTGCGTCCCATCAGTGTGGGAATTGTCGTGCTCTTAACCATCACCAACGAAAATTGATCTCGCGTTTTTCACGTCTGGGAGGTTCGCCATGACACGGGTCGCCGTCGTAACTGGAGGCACACGCGGTATCGGAGCGGGCATTTCCGCTGCGCTGAAAAGGAAGGGATATCGGGTTGCCGCCAACTACAGTGGCAATGACGAGGTAGCGCGACAGTTTCAGAACGAGTACGGAATTCCCGTCTTCAAGTTCGATGTGGGCGACTATCCCGCTTGCGATAAGGGCCTCGCCCAGATCGCGAAAGAACTCGGTCCCGTCGACGTGCTGGTGAATAACGCTGGCATCACCCGGGATGGCATGCTGCACCGCATGAGCCGGGAGAGCTGGGACGCGGTCATCAATACCAATCTGGATTCCGTGTTCAACATGACGCGGCTGGTGATCGAGAGCATGCGGGCGCGCAATTTCGGCCGCATCATCTCTGTTTCCTCGATCAACGGTCGCAAGGGTCAGATGGGCCAGGCGAACTATTCCGCGGCCAAGGCGGCGCTGCTGGGCTTCACCAAAGCCGTTGCCCAGGAGGGCGCGGCCAAGGGCATCACATGCAACGTGATCGCGCCGGGATACATCAATACGGAGATGGTCGCGGCAATGCCGAAAGAGGTGCTCGAGACCAAGATCCTGCCGTTCATCCCGGTCGGCCGGCTCGGCACCGCGGAGGAGGTCGCGCGTTGCGTCACCTTCCTTGCTGCCGATGAAGCCGGGTTCATCACCGGGGCCTGCCTCGACGTTAACGGCGGACAATACATGGCGTGATGCCTGCGGATCGTTTCGCGTGGCCGCCTTCGATGCGCGTGCGTGAGGGTGCTGGCCACGCGCCTTAAGTCGAGCTGGGGAGGGTCCGTGGGCCGCGATTGCCTTTCGCAATCGAGATCCCCAGTATAAATTGCAGGATCGGCCCTGCACTGAGCTCTATCATTCCTGCGCCTAAATCCGGCCGCGAAAGCGCCCGCCATTGTGGGCATACGGAACGATGGTGTGTGGAGGTTGCCGGCTTCGGCTGTGGCCAGTGCTTCCTCTTGCGGGCAATCAGCCCTCGGCGGTGCTGCGGGAATTCGGCGATGGATCTGAAGTCTGGTGCGGAGAGTTTCCTTGCGTTCGTGGGCACAGTGACCCCCGAGACGTGGCGCAACGTCATTCTTTTCGTCGCAATTCTCGCATTCGTTCTTTATGCGCTGCGCGCGAACGGATTCGTCGTCCGGCTCTGGCGGGAAATCGAGGAGACGGTATTCGCGAATTGGCAGCTCGCGCTGCTCGGCACGGCAGCCATCGTGCTGTCCCTGGCGTCTGGCTGGCGGACCTGGGACGGCATGCGTAATTTCACGGGCGAGCCGTGGCTCTCCTTCATGATCACCTTCGGCATCCAGGCCGTGATGCTGATCGTGGCTTGGCTCATCGGTGAGAGCTTTGCGACCGGCATGAGTCAGCGTACGGCTGCAAACAGGGTCAAACGGAAGCCGGCCGACAGCGTCATCGGCATGATGCTCGGGCTCGCGATCGTCGGGGCGACGTTCTACTTCCTGATCCACATCTTCGGCGCTGTGACCTGGACGAGGACTGCCGATCTCGCTTTCGACTGGAGCAAGTTTTCGACCGTCGCCATGTACTTCCTCATGGCGCTTCTGGTGCTTGGGGCGTTTGCCTTAAGTTTCAGCCGCGGCGGCGATATCGCGATGCCTTACGTCCAGGGCGCGCGCGTGATTGCCCGTAACGCGGTGCTGTGGGTCATGTTCCTGGCCTGCATGGGAACCTCGGTCTTCTTCTCTTTCGACTCGTTCTTCACCTCGATTTTCCCGCAGGAGGAGCGCAAGCGGTCAGCCGAGCTTCGCGCGCAGAACCAAGTCTCCGGCATCATGGCCGACATCCACGCGACCATTTCGGCGCGTCGTGTCACTGAGGCCGCGAGCCTGTTCGAGAGTGACGGCTGGAAGGCCTACGACGACCAGCTCACGCTGCTCGCGCGCAATGCCCAGGACGCAACCGGCGAGATCGAGCGCTACTTCCTGCAGCAGGTCGAGGAGCAGCATCGCGGCATCGCCGAGCAGCAGGAGCGGATCGCGACAGCTCAGCGCGGCCAGGTCGGCCTGCAGGCGAAGAAGATTTCGCTGACCGAGGAGCTGGCGCGCATCAAGGGTGACCGCCCCGGGTTGGCGGCAGAATACGCTCAACACAAGAGCGAGCTCGATGCCAAGGCGAGGGAAGTCGACGAGAAACGGGTAGAGGCGCTGGCCGAGGATCGTGGTGTCGAGGGCACCGGCAAGCAGGGGCGTGGCCCCGTTTACCGCCAACGCATGGCCGAGCTCAGCAGGCTCCAGGACGAATACAAGATCAAGGAGGAGCGCACCAAGGACGCGCAGAAGCGCCTCACGACGGTCGAAACGCGCGTCACGCAGATCGAGCGTGAGCTTGCGACGATCGACGGCGATCTTGCCAAGCTTATCGGCGAAGCCGGGACAGCGGAACAGCGTATCAAACTGTCTCAAGCCGCCTGGACGACGGGAGAGGGGCCGCGGCTTGACCCGAGCAGCATGATCGCCGCCTTCGAGCGCGCCCGCGCCGAATTCCGGCAAGAGCCGACCATCGAGCGCCTTTCGGCTCTCCAGCAGATCTGCTCGCAGCTCACCGGTGCGCTTGCGAGCACGCCTGCTATGGAGGCGAAGGCGCGCGGCATCGATTGTGATCCGAAGCGGGCGAACGAAGCCGCGGCGGTCATGTTTGGCCTCAATCGCGGGCTCGGCGTGCTCGAGGCAGAGTGTGTCGGTGGCAGCCGCATTGCACAGTTCCAGTCGGCGGACGATCTGTTCGGGTTCGCGCGCAAGTGCCTCGCCGACAGCGGTCTGCCCAGCAAGGATACGGAGGATCTGCGCACGCGGATCAACTTCGCAGAGCTCAATCGCGACGACAAGGCCCACCGCTTCGTCGTGAATTGGAATGCGTTCGAGGATGGCAATCGTCTCGCCTACCTGTCGATTGCGATCGCCATCGGCCTCGATTCGCTGATCTTCATGGCAGGTCTGTTCGGCGCCAATGCCATCCGCTCACCGCTGTCCGACGTCCCCAGCTCGAAGGCTCGTAGCGCGCAGCAGCTCGAGGCAATCATCGACACCGCCCTGCTGCCCCACAAGCTCGATACGGCGCGGCTCGTCCTGGGCGTCATGCAGCCCATCACCCCGGACGAAGGCTATACGGCGGAGATCATCATCCATGACGATGATCCGCATGCGGCTGATATGCGCCGCGTGATGAATGCCGGCGCCACGATCGGTGCCGTGCGGCAGCCTTATCCGGGGCATCCGCGCTACGAGATCCGCGCGGAGCTGTTCGAATATCTGTCGATCGTCGCCAAGCGGGAGTTCGAGGCCAACAAGCAGCACGTCGCCATGGCGGAGATGGAGCGGGTGATCTCCGTCGCCCTGCTGCCGGATATCGGCGCCAATGCCGAGATCGTGCTCAGCCACCTCAACCCTATCCGCGAGGATGCGGGCTTCATGGCAGAGGTTCGCATGGACGATGTCGGCACGGAGCATGTGCGCGTCGTCCGGAATGCACTCAATGCCGGCGCCACCTTCGACCGCGTGCAGCGCGCAGGCAAAGAGGGCACGCTTTATTTCGTGCACGGTGATTTCTATCGGATTCTCGCGCGCATCCGCGGCCGTATGCTGGCGTCTGCGGCCATTCAGGGTCGGATCGCGGCGCCTTCCCTCCAGGGTGGACTTCTCTCGTTGCGGCCGGCGGAGCTTGAAACACAGGTCGTGGACCGCCAGCGGCAGCTTCCCGACCACACGCGCGCTCAGAACGCCGCGCTATCGGACGAAGCGCTGCGGAATGAAATCCTGGCCGATCTGCTCGATGCGATTGGCGTGCCGGCCTCGGCTTACGAGCGCCTGCGGGATGAGCGCGTCGCGAAGGCGGCAGTCGCGGCGGGGCATGCCCTGCACCGCATGGCCAATCGTAATCTGCACTTGCGCGATTCACTGCAGCTGAAGGAGAGCGGCTGGGCCAGCCATCTGGATCATGTTCGCGATCAGGTGCTCGCCCGGCATGGCAATCATCCGGCTGCGGCTCAGGCCGTGGACGACGTGACGAACAAGGTTCTCGATCTGCTGCCCGCCTTGTTGCTGAGCCCCGAGGCCGGTCTGCTCGAGGAGCTGATCGAGGCGCTCGAATTGGCCGCCGGGGCGGACGATCTGCAGCGAACCGGCGAGCAGATGCTGCTCGAGCAGCTGCGCGAGCTGCAATCTTCCGACCTTGCGAGTGAAGGCTCGTGGAAACGGGCGCGGGACCTCATCGAGCACTTCGAAGCCGGTGACCCGATGACCCGGCCGAACTGAAGTCGGCGCTGACCGGCTTTATCGCCCGGCTGTCACCGAGCGATCGTGGTCGGACCCCGCGTAGAGTCCGACCCGATGGCATCAATAATGCCTACTCGCGGAAGGGAACGACCTTCTGCGTCTGCTCGCCGAGGCCCTGGATGTAGAGCTTCATCACGTCACCGGCCTTCAGGAAGACGGGCGGGTTCATGCCGAGGCCAACTCCCGGAGGCGTGCCGGTGGTCACGACATCGCCGGGCTCGAGCACCATGAACTGCGAGATGTAGTGCACCAGGTAGCTGATCGAGAAGATCATGGTCCGCGTGTTGCCCGTCTGCATGCGCTCGCCATTCACGTCGAGCCACATGTCGAGGTTCTGCACGTCCGCGACCTCGTCCGTCGTCACCAGCCACGGTCCGAGCGGGCCGGAGGTCTCGAAGCTCTTGCCCTTCATCCACTGGCCGCCGCGCTCGATCTGGAAGTAGCGCTCGGAAACGTCATTGCAGATCGCGTAGCCGGCGATGTGCTTGAGCGCGTCCTTCTCTTCGACGTAACGGGCGCGGGAGCCGATGACGAAGGCGATCTCGACTTCCCAGTCAAGCTTCTTCGACCCCTTCGGGATCATGACGTCGTCGTTCGGTCCAATGACGCAATTGGAAAGCTTGTTGAACAGGATCGGCTCAGCCGGGATCGGAGAGCCGGTTTCCCGCGCGTGGTCCTCATAGTTCAAGCCAACAGCGATGAAGCTCGCGGGGCGAGCGATGGGTGAGCCGAGCCGCACGCCGGCCGGAGCGGCGGGGAGAGTGGCGAGGTCGAGCTTGCGCAGGGCATCGAGGCCAGCTGGGCCGATGGCCGATCCGTCGAAGTCCTTCACATGGGCTGACACATCGCGGATCGTGCCGTCGGCATCCACGATGCCGGGCTTTTCTGCGCCTGGCGCGCCAAATCGGACAAGTTTCATGAGTTTCGCTCCTAGACGAGTGAGAATGTGATAGGGTGTATCGGTAGGCCGAATGAACCTGAGCGTAAAGGGGCGGCGCATGCGAGCGGTCTCCAGGCCGAGGTGCTCGCCCGTTCGCAATTCACTTCGACGTGCGTTGAAGGATCGTCGCCGCCGCGTAGGCTGTGCGAGGATCGGTCGCCGATTCGGATGCGCTGATGCCCGGCGGGCTGATCTCGGGTTCGACCGATTGAATGCGGAGATTGCCGGTGAGACTGCTCCTGCTGCTCCTCTTCCTGAGCTCGGTCGCGGCCCTGCCGGCGTGGACTGAGGACCCTGTCGCGGCCTGCAACCAGTTCGAGGATACGAAGCGCCAGATCCGCGGCTGCACGGAATACATCCGCGGTGGCAAAGCACTCAGTCAGAATCTCGCGGTGGCCTACACCAACCGTGGCATCGCCTATTCGTCGCGGCGCGACTACAAGCGGGCGCTCGCTGATTTCACCGAGGCGATCCACCTCGCGCCCGACAACCCGTTCCCCTACTACAATCGCGGCAACGCCTATTTCGACCGCAAGCAGTATGAGCGCGCGCTGGCCGACTTCAACGCCGCGATCGAGCGGGGGCCGGAGCTGGCGCTGGCCTACTACAATCGCGGCCTCGTGCATCAACAGCTCGGCCATCGCGACAAGAGCATCGAGGACTACCAGAAAGCCTTGTCGCTCGACCCTGGTTCGCAAGCGGCGAAAGATCGGCTGCACAAGCTCGGGGTCCACTGATCGGCAATCGTTGGAGTTTCACGCATGAACCTTGCTGAATACGCCAACTATGACGCGCTCGGCCTGGCCGATCTCGTCGCTCAGAAAGCCGTCACGCCGCGCGAGTTGGCCGCGCTCGCCCGGCAGGCCATCGAGCAGTGCAATCCGGCGGTGAATGCCGTCGTCGAGCTTTACCCGGACCGCATCGAGGACCTCGATGAGGCCAAGCTCGGCACGGGACCTTTTCGCGGCGTGCCGTTCCTCATCAAGGACGTGTTCGGCCATGAGGCGGGACGCAAGGTCGAGTTCGGCAGCCGGCTTTGCCGCGGCATGACCGTGGAGGCTGACACGTACCTCGCCGAGCTGTTTCGCGCTGCGGGTCTCAATATCATCGGCCGGTCCGCCGCACCCGAATACTCGATGTCGGGCACCACCGAGGGAGCCCTTTACGGCAATACCTCGAATCCCTGGCGGCAGGGCTACTCCGCCGGCGGCTCGACCGGGGGCGGCATGGCCGCCGTGATTTCCGGCATGGTGCCTATCGCCCATGGCTCGGACATCGGTGGGTCGATCCGCATCCCTGCGAGCTGGTGTGGCGGCGTTGGCCTGAAACCCTCGCGCGGGCGGGTTTCCTTCGGGCCTATGCTCGACGAGAACGGCTTCGGGCTGGCGCAGAATTTCGTGCAGACCAAAACGGTCCGAGATGCGGCCGCCATGCTCGATTGGCTTTCCGTGCCGCAGCCGGGCGATCCATTCGTTATCCCTAAGCCGTCAGAGCCCTACGCCGCGCTCGCCAAACGGTCCCCATCGCGCCTGAAAATCGGCTGGTCCCTGGAAGCGGTGATGGGAGTTGAGGTCGATCCGGAGATCGCGGATGCGGTCGAGAAGACCCTGGCACGTCTCGCCGCCATGGGCCACGAAATCGAGGAGGTGAACCCGAATTTCGACGGCCGCGCCGCGGTGCGCGGGTTTGCCGATGTCTGGTTCTTCGGTTTCGATCTGCGGGTTGAGGCATTCGCTCAGCGTACGGGCCGCGCGATCGGACCCGACACACTCGAGCCGGTCGTTCAGCACATCTACGAGTACGCCAAGGGCATCACGCCGGCGCGGTTCCTGACGGCGATGTACGGGCTCAATGCCGCGCGCCGCCATCTCGGGCAGGTCTTCACCCGTTGCGATGTCTGGCTGACACCGACCACGGCACGCGTTTCCGAGCCGTTTGGCCGTTACAACCTGGGCCGTACGGACGTAACCATGGACAATGCAGTCGACGAGCTGCTGGCGGTGCCGTGCCAGTTCACGATTCCGCACAATCTGATGGGCACTCCCGCCATCTCGCTGCCGCTGGCCATGCATTCGTCGGGCTTGCCGATCGGGGTGCAACTCGCCGCAGGGCCGGCGCGCGAGCACATCCTGCTCGGCCTCGCCGGCGCGCTGGAAGAGGCGATGCCATGGCGGGACCGTCGCCCGCCATTGCATGCGGCCAGTCTCGATTAGGCTTCAGGCAGCCGCGACAGCTTGCCTGCGCTGCCGCATGAGCAGCCAGGCAATGATCACGACATTCAGCACGTTCCAGAGAATGCCGTTGATGAAGGCGGCCTGATAGTCACCCGTCAGGTCATACAGCGCTCCCGAGAGCCAGCCGCCGAGCGCCATGCCGATCAGCGTCGCCATGAGCACAACGCCGACGCGCGCACCGGCCTCGCCCGGAGGGAAATATTCGCGCACCACGATCGCGTAGCTCGGGACGATGCCGCCCTGGAAGAGGCCGAACAGGATCGCGATCAAATAGAGTGAGGGTAGGCTGTCGAACGGGAGATAGAGAAAAAGCGCCACAGCCTGCAGGGCCGAGCCCAGCAGCACGGTCGCCAAGCCGCCGAGGCGGTCCACGATCCAGCCCGAGAGCAAACGGCTGACGACCCCGAAGCCGAGCATCAGAGAAAGCATTTCCGCTCCGCGCGCCGCGCCGTAGCCGAGGTCGCCGCAATAAGCGACCATATGAACCTGTGGCATCGCCATCGCCACGCAGCAGGCGACTCCTGCCACCGCCAGCAGGCCGAGCAGGACATTGGGTGAGATCCCGAGCCTCGCCTGCGAGCCGGCTGCTACGACAGCTGCCGCTGAAACATCATGCTTCGGAGGGGCGCGCCGGATGGCCAGCGCCAGGGGAAGCAAGGTCAGCGCTGCAAATACGCCAATGCCGAAGAACGTCTGCCGCCAGCCGTAGTTGGCGACGAAGTACTGCACGACCGGTGGCCAGACCGTGCCGGCGAGATAGCTGCCGCTGGCGCAAATGGCCACTGCAATGCCACGCCGGCGCGTGAACCAATGGGAAATATCGGCAATCAGTGGTCCGAAGGTGGACGCGCTACCCACGAAGCCAATCAGCAGTCCATGGGCGATCGCGAGTTGCCACAAGCTGTTTGCTTGGCTGCTCAGGATATAGCCGAGACCGAGCGCAATCGCGCCAGCGACGACGGGATAGAAGACTCCGAACCGATCGGAGAGCCGTCCCATCAGGATGCCGCCGGTCGCGAACGCCAGCAGGGTGACGGTGTAAGGCAATGACGCGTCAGCACGGGCAACGCCGAATTCGGCCTGAATGACGGGCAGGGCGACAATGCCGGCCCACATGCCCACGCCGCCGATGGTGCTGATCACCACCGATGCGGAAAGGCGCACCCAGGCGTAGGTGGATTCCACTTCGCTCAGACCGAGCTGAGCTTCCGCGTGCCGGCTGCTCATGACGCCGATCGCTCCTGCTGACGAGCTTCATGGCAGACGGTTGCCGCCCAAGGTCGTCAGTCGCCTTGGTTCCGCTGCGCATTTATTGGGCACACTTAGCCCAAATGGAAGTCGTCCGCGAGCCGATTTGCTGATCGGCGTCGGCGTTCAGATATCGGGAAATGCATACCGCAAAGGTCGGCATCTTGCATGGGGAGCCGTTTGGCCCCGATGGCGCCCCGCGGCGTCATGCGCCTTGGGCAGACCGCCGACGCAGAGTGTCAGCGCGCGGTCTGCCCAAGGCAATCATCTGACGTGCGGTCCGCCCGCCAGCTCAGCTCGCCTTCTTGCGATTGGCCTCGAGCCAGCCGTCGACCAGAGCCACGGTGCGGTCGACCGACTCAGACCGCAGGCCCTTTGCGGCGGCGATGGACTGCACGAGCTTATCGACCCGCTCGATGTTCGGCGCGCCTGCCGCCAGTGCGCGCGCGGCGGACGACGGGCTTCCGAGCGAGAGAGCGGCGTTGGCGTACTTCTCGAAAGGAACCATGTCCTTCTCGTTGGCGCCGATGGCGAGGCACAGCTCCACCACCCAGTTGTAAACCGCCCGCGTCTCCTCGAGATTGGAGTGCACGGCCTCCTTGATCGGCCGCATGCCCTCCTTCTCGACGCAGCGGTAGTTGCCCGCGAGCAGCATCGCCCACTTGGCGAGCGGCACGAACACCGAGTCGTGCACCTTGAGCTTCACTGGCAGCTCGATGCGCTCGCCGCCGACCTCGAACCGCGCAGCCTCGATATCTGCCTCGAGCTGACGGAGAATGGCCGTGTGGGCGTCCGATTCGAACCGGGCTGCCTTGAAGTTCGTTGGCAGTCGCACCTGCAAGACGTTGACCTTCTCCTCCGGCGGACGGAAGGCCTGCGGATCAGGGCTGCACAGGGTCATCAGAGCGGGATCGAAACTGTCCCAGACAGTCGGATCGGTATAGCTCGTCCGGCACGCGTTGGCGTCGATGCCCGGCAGGCGCTTCAGGTACGTCAGCGGCGGCATGTTCATGATCGACATGCACGGAACGCCGGCCTTCGCCACACGCTCCATCAGCTCGCGGACACCCGGCGAGCGGTATTGCGGCTCCTGCATGGCGAGCGCAACGAGATCATAATCGGCCGGATTGACGTCGGCCGGGCCGGCGGCGGAGAGCTTGCCGGGCAGGTTCTGCGACCTGACCTCCACCAGTCCCTCGCGGTTCTTCACCGGCATGCGCACCACGGCGCCTTCGGAGTTGAACAGCTCCACTTCTGCCGGAAGGCAGACCATCGTCGAGTTGTGCCCTGCGAGCCCCAGCTTCGTGGCAAGCAACGAGCCGTAAGAGGCTCCAAGGATGAGAATATTGTACGACTTGCCCATGAGTAGGCGCTCTCCACTCCAGAATCGTCCGGATTAAACAGGGCATAAACCACCCCACCGAGCCGGGGATGCTAAAGAGTAAGCGGCGTTGACGCAATCATCTGATCGACGCCGAATTTTCAGTCGTTGCTGCTACATGCGCTCACCGCATATCTGACCATCGGCAGAGGGGTGGGATTAGCACTCGACGGTATCAACCCCGCGCCTTAGGGTTTCGCGTCCCGCCGAGCTGTCTGCTCCCGGACACGTTCTCCTCACCCTCTTTCCTGTCCGGCTTCCGATAAATGCCAGTTCTCCTTGTTCTTGCGCTCAGTGTCTTCGCCGGGGCACTGTCGATGCGGATCATGGATCCGGCCGTTCCGGAAGTGGCCCGGGACCTTGCGACCAGCGCCGCTACGGTTTCCCTGCTCGCGACGGCGTTCGCGTTCCCCTACGCCTTCAGTCAGCCCGTCCTCGGGCCGATGGCGGATGCCCTGGGCAAGGCACGCATCATCAAGGTCTGCCTCTCCGTGCTGCTGGTCACGCTGCTCATCGCGGCCGTCGCACCCACGATCGAGATCCTGTTCGCTGCGCGCGTCGTTTCCGGAATCGCCGCCGGAGGCATCATTCCGGTGGCACTGGCGATGGTCGGTGACCGCTTCTCGATGAACGAGCGGCATGTGGCCATCTCCCGCATCAATATGGCTGCGGTGACCGGGCAGCTGACGAGCGCCATCGGTGCCGGGCTCGTTGCCTCCCTTTGGAGCTGGCGGATCGCTCTTGCCGCCGCGGGATCGGCCACGCTGGCCGTGCTGATCGCGAGCCTGCTGAAACTGGCGCCGCGGCCGAAGGCGGAAGCCAAGAAGTTCACCTACGCGGGCTTCAAGTCCGGCTACGCGACCATTTTCGCCAATCCGCGCGCCATCGTCTGTTACGGCGCTGTGTCGGTCGAGGGTATCGCGGTCTACGGCATCATTCCCTACGTCGCGACGCTCTTCGAGGCGCAGCACATCGGTGGCGTGCGGGAGGCCGGCATCGTCATCGCCGGCATCGGCATCGGGGGCCTCATCTACACACTCCGTGTGAAGACGCTACTGAACTTCCTCGGCGGTGTGTTCAACGTCATGCGGGCGGGCGGGATGATTGCTGCGGCCGGCTTATGCATCGTCGCGTGGCAACCAGCATGGCCCGTCCAGTTCGGGGCTTTCGCCCTCCTCGGAATGGGCTTCTTCATGGTGCACAACGGCCTGCAGATGTATGCGACGGAGCTCGCACCAGATGCACGCGGGTCGGCCGTCGCCTTGCACGCGTTCTTCTTCTTCCTTGGCCAGGCTGTCGGGCCCGTCCTCTATCGCCTGGGCTTCGCGTCTATCGGTGTTGCGGCAACTGTCATGTGCTGCGCCGCAGCCATGGTGGCTGTGGGATTGCTCGCGCCGCGCGCCTTGGAGCGGTTCTCAGCGCGCCCCTAGCGATTGCCTTTCCTGATCTCGCCTGAAGTAGACCTGTCAGGGCTGCGACTCGGAGCTTTCCTCATCGCGTCGGCGCTGCTCGCTGAGCGCGGCCTTCGAGAGCAGATGCGCGCTCACCGGCGCCGTAATGAAGAGGAACATCGTGATGGCCAACTCCCGCAGGCCGAGCCCGAACTCCTGCGCGGATGCATGCACGAGCGAAGCGATGACCACCGAGCCGACCCCGAGCGTCGTCGCCTTGGTCGGGCCGTGCAGGCGGGAGAAGAAGTCCGGCAGTCGCGCCAGTCCGATCGAGCCGAGCAGTGCGAACAATCCGCCGATCAGAACGAGCAGGGAAGTGATGATTTCGACCAGCATGATTGATCCGCCTACTCGATGACGTCGCCGCTCAGGATGAACTTGCAGATCACCGCCGTGCCGACGAAGCCCATCATCGCGATCAGCAGCGCCGCCTCAAAGTAAACCGCACTGCCGATGCTGATGCCGAACAGAATGACGAGCGCGATCGTGTTGATGGACAGCGTATCGAGAGCCAACACGCGGTCCGGCAAACTGGGGCCGCGGATGAGCCGGAAGAGATTGAGGAACATAGCGATGATCACCATCGCGATGGCGGCTGTGACTGCATAGCTCAGCATCCGAAAGTCTCCTTCAGCGGGGCCTCGTACCGGGTCTTGATGGTGTCGATCAGCTGCTGCGGATTCTTCTGCTTCAAGGCATGGACGAGTAGGACCCGGCGATTGCGGTTGATATCGACCGACACCGTGCCCGGCGCCAGCGCAACGACGCTGCCCAGGATCGTCGCCACGAACCAGTCGTCGATATCGAGCGGAACCTCGACAAAACGCGGCTCCAGCCGGTCGAGTGGGCCGCCGACGAGGCGCGCGACGACGATGTTGGCGACGACGATGTCGTACAACAGCACTCCGAAGAGGCGCAGTCCGGCCAGCGGGCGCTTCACGGGGAGGGGCTCGGGCCAGAATGGCGCCGTCAGGATCGGGATCCCGATCGCGAGCGCACCACCGAGCAGAACCTGGCCCAAACTTGCACTCGCAGCGAGCACCAACCATAGGGCGAGGATCATCAGGCTCAGGAATGGGTGAGGGAGGAAGCGCGATCTCATAGTGGTCGCCGCTCCCGGACGATGACAGGAGACGCGCCAAGCACCGCGTCGATGTACCCCTTACGGGCGACGAGCTGTTCTGCCGTTGCGCGTGAGTAGGCCGAAACCGGACCAGCGAAGATCGTCAGCGCCGGGCTTGCCATGACCAACATGATGAGCGCTGCCGTGCGCAGGCCGCTCGGGCGAGGATAGATCAGCTTCGGCTCCTCCGGCAGCGGCTTCCAGAAGAGGATACTGCCCTTACGCGCCAGTGCGAGCATGACCGTAAGGCCGGATAGCAGCAGTGCGCTCCAGATCGGAACGGGCCAGCCACTCGTTTCAACCGATTTCATGAGCATGACCTTGCCCAGGAACCCCGACAGTGGCGGCAACCCGCTCGCGGCGATCGTCATGATCAGGAACGCCGTGCCGAGCTGTTTTTGGCGAATCTTCGGTCCCCGCTCGAGCTTATCGAGGAGTTCTCCACGCTGGTTGGCGATCGCGTCCGCCAGCAGGAAGAATCCAGCGGTCACCAACGTCGAGTGCAGCAGGTAGTAGATTGCTGCGGAGACACTGCTGACGCCCGGCGTGGCGATGACGGCCAGCAGCGAGCCCGTGGACAGCACCACGAGGTAGGCGACCACGACGGACAGCCGTGAGGCTGCCATCACGCCGAGCGTGCCGAGCGCAATCGTGCCAATAGCCACCTGCACGAGCCAGGGTTCGAAGAGGGTTGCCGTGAATCCCGCTGCCGGCATGACGATGGTCGCCAATCTGAGCAGGGCATAGATCCCGACCTTGGTCAGGATTGCGAACAATGCTGCAACGGCGGCCGCCGCTGCGCCGTAGGTCAGGGGAAGCCAGAACGACAGGGGCACCAGCGCGGCCTTGAGCCCGAATACGACGATCAGAAGCGCAAAGGCCGTCCGGACGATGGACTGATCCGCCAGCGGCACTTGCGGAAGGACCCATGCCATGTCGGCGATGTTGAGCGTCCCAAGCATCCCATAGATGAACGCAAGAGCGACCAGAAACAGCGTCGAGCCCGCGACGTTGAGCACGACGTACGCGACGCTCGCCTTGGCGCGCATGAGGCCGCCGCCGTGCGCGAGCAGGCCGTAGGAGGCGAACAGCAACACCTCGAAGAAGACGAACAGGTTGAAGATGTCGCCGGTCAGGAAGGCGCCATTGAGACCGACGAGCTGAAACTGGAACAGCGGATGGAAGTGTTTGCCCTTCCCGTCCGTTCCCGCCATTGCGTATATCAGGGCAGGGACTGCGAGGACGGACGTCAACATCAGCATGGCCGCGGCAAGCCGGTCGAGAACGAGGACGATCCCGAACGGCGCCCGCCAGTCGCCGAGTGCATAGACCGTGATCTCGCCGCGCCCCGCGGAAACGAGCAGCAACGCCGCCAGGATCGGGAGCGTCAGCGTTCCGATGAAAGAGACGAAGCGCTGAAAGCCCAGGCCCCGCTTGTGACCGGCCAGGCAGATGATAGCGGCGATCAATGGCGCCAGGATCGGCAGAATGATGGCGTGCTTCACTGGGATCGCTCCGCAGTGTCGACCTGATCGCTGTCCGTTTCACCCTTCGCGCGCAGCGTCAGCGCGACGATATAGGCGGTCAAGGCGAAGCTGATCACGATCGCAGTCAAGACGAGGGCCTGCGGAATGGGGTCCGTATACTGCGTAACGCCCGGCTCTATCAGAGCTGGAGCGCCCATGATCAAGCGGCCGCTGACGAACAGCAGCAGGTTGATGGCGTAGGACAGCAGCGTGAGACCGATGATCACGGAGAACATCCGCTCGCGCAGGATCAGGTAGATCCCCGCCGATGTCAGCAGGCCGATGCCGAGTGATAAGATGAGCTCCATCGTCAGCGCCCTCCCGTAGCAGGGACGGCTCTTGCGAGCTCACGCCGGCTCAGCACGCTGAACTCCGACATAATGACGAGGACGGCGCCGACCACGACGAGGAAGACGCCGATGTCGAACATCATCGCGCTTGCCAGCTCGACGTTCCCGATGAGCGGAATATGCCAATGGCCGTGGGCACTCGTCAGGAAGGGATAGCCGAACAGGATGCTGGCCAGTCCCGTCCCTGTCGTGATCGCCAAACCGAGCGCCACGACACGGATGAAGTCCACCCTGAGCCTCGCCTGGGCCAGATCGATGCCGCTGGCGATGTACTTCAGGATCAGCGCGACGCTGGTGATCAGGCCCGCGATGAAGCCGCCGCCCGGCAGATTGTGCCCGCGTAGCAGAATGTAGGCGGATACCACCAGAACGAGTGGCAGCAGCGGCCGCATCAGCATTGCCAACATGATCGGATGCCGGTCCGCCTCGCGAATGGCTGGCGGCGGGTAAGGGTGCAGGCGAAGGCCATCGAGCACGGCGAGGGCGGCGACAGCCACCATGGCGAGAAGCGTCGTTTCGCCGAACGTATCGAAGCTGCGGAAGTCGACCAGGATGACGTTGACCGCATTGGTGCCGCCGCCGCCCGGCACGGCCTGATCCAGGTAGAAATCCGAAATGGTCATCATGGAACGGGTGAGCATCGCGTACGTGAGAAGCGCCAGCGCCAGGCCGCCCGTGATGGCGAGACCGATGTCACGTACGTGCCTGAACCGCGACGTCTCCAGCGGCGCCTCGGGGGGCACGAAGCGCAGCGCCAGCAGCAACAGGACAATGGTGACGACCTCGACGGAGAGTTGGGTTAGTGCGAGGTCGGGCGCCGAGAACCGCACGAACGCAAGCGACACCACGAGGCCGACCACGCTCAGGAACACGATCGCGGTCAGACGTTGCCGGTGGTAGACCGTGGCGCCGACGCAACCGATCGCGAGCGCGAATAGGCCGGCAAGGGCCGTGAGGTCCGGTGTCAAGCCAGACTCCGGGCCACGAACGGAAGCGGGCGCGCCCGTGTGGTAGGCCCAGCCTCCGAGCACCAGGACAGAGCCGACGAGCAGCACCAGATACCGCTGCAGAGAGGCGACATCGACGCTGGCAATGATCACCTGCGCGCCCGTGGTCACCCTGTTGTACAGGCGCTCGAATGCGACCCGGCTGTGCAGGCTGGGGAAGTAGGAGTCGTGCAACGCCATCAGGCGGTGGGATTGCCAGTAATAGCCAAGGCCGAGGACGATGGCGACGAGGCTCATGATCAGCGGCAGGTCGAAACCATGCCAGATGGCGAGCTCGAAGTAGGGTACGGGACCCGGCAGAACCGCTGCCGCCGTGACTCTCAGGATGTGGCCGATGATGACCTGCGGGAACAGGCCCACCAGCAGGCAGAGCAGAACGAGCACATCCACCGGAACCCGGATCCAGAGCCCCGGCTCGTGTGGCTGGCGTGGCAGATCGATGGGCTCTCCGCCGAAGAAGACGTCATGGATGAAGCGCGCTGAGTAGGCGACGGTCAGCGTGGCGGCCACGGTCGCGAACGTCGGCAGGAACGCAGACCCGCTGAACCGCTGCAGCTCGACGGCCTCGGCAAAGAACATTTCCTTGCTCAGGAACCCGTTGAGCAGCGGCACACCCGCCATCGAGCCCGCGGCCACGATGCCGAGTGTGGCCGTATAGGGCATGTACTTGAAGAGCCCGTTGATGCGCCGCATGTCGCGGGTGCCGCACTCGCGATCGATGATGCCGGCGGCCATGAACAGCGATGCCTTGAAGATCGCGTGATTGATGATGTGGAAGATGCCTGCGACGGTGCTCATTGAGCTCTCGAGCCCGAACAGCAGCGTAATCAGGCCGAGATGGCTGATGGTCGAATACGCGAGCAGCCCCTTAAGATCGTTCTGTCGCAGCGCAATATACGCGCCATAGACCAGCGAGATCGCCCCGACCGGGAAAACGATCCAGATCCACAAATCGGTACCGGAGAGCGCCGGGTAGAACCGGGCCAGCAAAAACACACCCGCTTTCACCATCGTCGCGGAATGGAGATAGGCACTGACGGGGGTCGGCGCCGCCATCGCGTTCGGCAGCCAGAAGTGAAAGGGAAACTGGGCAGACTTCGTGAACGCGCCGATGAGCACCAGAACGAGGGCCACCGGATAGAGCTCGTGGCTCCGGATCAGGTCACCGCTCGAAAGGACCGTCGACAGACTATAGCTGCCGACGATGTTGCCCAGGATCATGACGCCGGCGAGGAGCGCCAATCCGCCTGCGCCTGTAACAGCCAGTGCCATCCGGGCGGCAATGCGCGCATCATGCGCTTCATACTTGTAGGCGATGAGCAGAAACGAGGTGATGCTCGTCACTTCCCAGAACAGAACGAGCTGGATCATGTTCTCGGAGAGGACCAGTCCCAGCATGCCACCGGCAAAGCCGAGCAGGAGGCTGAAGAAGCGGCCCAGGCGGTCCGTCGCCGGCATGTAATAGGTGGCGTAGAGGACGATGAGCACACCGATGCCGAGAATGAGGATCGAGTACAGCAGGCTCAATCCATCGAGCCGGACACCGAGATTGATCCCCCATTCGGGGAGCCAGCTCCACCTCTCGACCAGGACCGTTCGGCCGTCGATCATCGGGGCCAGCGGCAGGATGCACGCCAGGCTGGCCGCCATCGCGCCTCCGCTGATCCACGCCGCAGCGCTACGGCTTCGCCGGCTTGCGATGATGGCGAGCGGAATGGAGCCGAAAAGAACGGCGATGGAGATGAGCAGGAGTTCAGAGGTCATGCCGGCGTTATATCAAGGACATCACTTGATTCTAGTGTGACGAGCGAGAAATTCTCCGGTTCTTGTGGCGCACCGTTCAAGGTTTTCTCCAACCGATCCACGCAACAGACGCGAAGGACATTTTGCGTGCAACTTGACTGCAAAGTTCGCACTGAGCTCGGGCCTTGGCGTCTGATGAACTTCGGCATCGGGACCTTGATGGCTGGCAGTATGGAGAGGCGAGCAGGCGCGCGGTGAACTTCAATGACTGCAGCTTTGCATTCAGCCCGCGGGCGTGCCAGTGATTGTCGAACTCCCGCTCGCGACCAAACGAGGCGTCGCGGCACACGTGCCGACCGTGGGGAACTATGGACGAGAAAGACCGATCCCGTATGGAGCAGAACCGCATCGAGGCCGCGCTCAAACGTAGCGCTCTCGACTATCACGAAGCTGACCCGCCTGGGAAAGTGACGATCCAGGCGACGAAGCCCGTCGCCAACCAGCGTGATCTGGCGCTCGCATATTCCCCCGGCGTCGCGCACGCGTGCATGGCGATCGTCGAAGACCCGGCCATGGTGTCGCGGCTAACCGCACGCGGCAACCTCGTCGGCGTGATCACGAACGGCACGGCGGTCCTCGGCCTCGGCGACATCGGGCCGCTCGCCTCCAAGCCGGTGATGGAAGGCAAGGCGGTTCTGTTCAAGAAGTTCGCCGGCATCGACGTCTATGACATCGAGATCGCCGAGAAGGAGGTCGATGCCTTCGTCGAGGCGGTGGCGCGGCTCGAGCCGACGTTCGGCGCCATCAACCTCGAGGACATCAAGTCCCCCGAGTGCTTCGAGATCGAGCGGCGCCTGCAGGAGCGGATGCGCATTCCGGTCTTCCATGACGACCAGCATGGCACCGCCATCGTCGTCGCGGCTGGTGTGCTCAACGGGCTGAAGCTCGTCGGCAAGCAGATCGCCGACGTCAAGCTCGTTTGCTCGGGCGCCGGGGCCGCCGCGCTCGCCTGCCTCAATCTGCTCGTCTCCCTGGGGCTCAGGCGGGAGAACGTGTACGTCGCCGACATCAAGGGCGCCGTGTACAAAGGGCGCAAAGAGCTGATGGACGCCTACAAGGAGCCGTTCGCCCAAGATACCTCGGCGCGGACACTGGCTGATCTCATGTCGGGCGCCGATGTCTTCCTCGGGCTTTCTGCGGGCCGGATCGTAACCAAGGAAATGGTGGCGTCGATGGCGCCGAAGCCACTGGTCTTCGCCCTCGCGAACCCAGTGCCGGAGATCATGCCGGAGGACGTGAAGGAGGTGCGGCCGGACGCCATCATTGCGTCTGGCAGGACCGACTATCCCAACCAGATCAATAACGTCCTCTGCTTCCCGTTCGTCTTCCGCGGAGCGCTCGACGTCGGCGCCACCACCATCAACGCCGAGATGAAGAAGGCCGCCGTCATGGCGCTCGCCGGCATCGCCGAGAGCGAGGCGTCGGACATCGTGCTCTCCGCCTATCGCGCCGAGACATTCATATTCGGGCCCGACTACATCATTCCCAAGCCATTCGATCCGCGCCTTGTCACAGAGATCGCGCCGGCGGTGGCCAAGGCTGCGATGGACAGCGGTGTCGCCACGCGGCCGATCACCGACTTCAAGGCCTACCGCGAAAAGCTGTCGAGCTTCATCTACCGCTCCGGCTTCGTTATGCGGCCGATGTTTGAGGCGGCCAAGATCGAGCACCGCCACGCGCCGAAGCGCCTCGTCTATGCCGAGGGCGAACATCCGTATGTGCTCCAGGCGGCGCAGCAGGTGATCTCGGAGGGGATTGCCCGGCCCGTCCTGGTGGGCCGGCGCGGGAACATCATGAGCACCATGTCGCACCTGGGCCTGCGCATGCGGCCGGACGTCGACTTCGATATCTTCGACCAGGAGTCGGATCCGCGCGTCGCCGAAATGACCAAGGAGTACCAGGCGCTGGTCGAACGCCGTGGCGTTTCGCCCAGCCATGCACGGCGCATCGTCCGCGCCGGCTCCACCGTGATCGCGGGGCTCCTGCTGCGTCGCGGCGATGCCGATGCCATGATCTGCGGCGCGGTGGGGCGCTATCAGACGCAGCTACGGCACGTGTCGCAGGTCATCGGCAAAAGGAAGGACGTGCACGGGCTCGCAGCGCTTTCGGGGATCATTCTCCCGACCGGGCCGCTGTTCATGACCGACACCTATGTGAACTACGATCCCGATCCCGACCACCTCGCTGAGATCACGCTGCTTGCCGCCGAGGAAGTGCGCCGGTTCGGCATCATCCCGAAGGTCGCTCTGCTCTCGCACTCGAACTTTGGCTCCGAGGACACTGCCTCGGCGCGGAAGATGCGGGACGTGCTGGCGATCCTCGCCGAGCGGGCGCCCGACCTCGAGGTCGAAGGCGAGATGCACGCCGACTCGGCCCTCTCGCCCTTCATTCGGGAGGAGATCTTCCCGAACTCGAACCTTACCGGTGCGGCGAACCTGCTGATCATGCCGTGCCTCGACGCGGCGAACATCTCGTTCAACCTGCTGAAGGTCGTGTCCGGCGCCGTGGTGCTGGGTCCGATGCTGCTCGGTGCTGCGAAGGCGGTCCATATCGTGACGCCGTCGATCACAGTGCGCGGCCTGCTCAACATGAGCGCCATCGCGGTCTGCGATTCATTCGCCGGCGAGGTCGCGGCGATCGTCTGAGGCGCTCATCCTGGCTGGGGCGAGGGTGTTGCATCCCTCGCCCGGCCACAAGGGCCGCAAGCTCCTCGGTCACGTGTGCGTCAGACGACGCCTTCCGATCTGAGGGCAGCGATCGCGTCGGCTGAAAGCCCGAGCACATCAGAGAGAACACCTTGCGTATTCTCTCCGAGCAGCGGCGGCGCTTTGGCCGCCGTCGTGTCATGCGAGGCCATGCGGACCGGATTGGCGACGACGGCCAGCGGCCCGGCGGTCTCATGCTCGAGGACGCGCCGCATGCCGCGCGCCGTGACTTGCGGATCGGCGAAGACCTGGTCGATCGTGTTGATCGGGCCGCAAGGAACCGCGCGCGCCTCGAGCAGCGCGATCCAATCTGCAGTGGTTCGCTGCCCGATGACGTCGGCCATGGCCGGGATCAGCGTATCGCGGTTGACGATGCGCGCTGCGTTGGTCCGGTAGCGCTCATCGGTCGCAAGATGCTCGATGCCCGCGGCCGTGCAGAAACGCTGGAATTGCCCGTCGTTGCCGATCGCGAGAATGATGTGGCCATCGGCCGTGCGGAACGCCTGATACGGCACGACGGTCGGGTGCGCATTGCCCATGCGCTGGGGCACAGTCCCCGCGACGAGATAGGTCGATGCCTGGTTGACGAGCGCAGCGACGGTGCTGTCGAGCAGCGCAACGTCGATGTACTCGCCCTCGCCCGTTCGCTCGCGCTTCAGCAGTGCCGTCAGGATCGCGGCAAGGGCGTTCATGCCGGCCATCTGATCCGAGATGGCAACGCCGACCTTGACCGGGCCGCCACCGGGCACGCCATCCGGCTCGCCGGTGACGCTCATCAACCCGCCCATGGCCTGCACCAGGAAGTCGTATCCCGCCCGCGGGGCATAGGGACCGGTCTGCCCGAATCCGGTGATCGAGCAATAAACGAGGCGCGGGTTGACGGCTTTCAGGCTCGCGTAGTCGAGGCCGTACTTGGCGAGCCCGCCGACCTTGAAATTCTCGATCAGCACGTCCGACTTCGCCGCGAGCTGCCGGATCAGCTCCTGCCCCTTGGGGTGCGCCATATCCACGGTCACTGACTGTTTGCCGCGATTGGCGCAGGCGAAATAGGCGGAAATACCCGGATCATCCGCATTCGGCTCGCGCGCGAACGGAGGGCCCCAGCCGCGGGTGTCGTCGCCGTGCACGGGCCGCTCGATCTTGATCACCTCGGCGCCCATGTCGGCCAGGAACTGCGAAGCCCAGGGTCCGGCAAGCACGCGGGACAGATCGAGGACGCGGATATGGGAAAGCGGAGCGGTCATGAGGACATTTCCTGCCATGGCATAGTACGCTAACGGTTAGCATGAAAGCGCAATGCGTTGTCCAACCGGACTGGGGGCATCGTGTCCAGGGATCACGGTGAGCGATGAACGAGCAGTGGCGGCGTACCTCCGCGACGGATGACTTCGCCGGCGTTGGCGACCCGGGTGCTCTCGAGGCCCTGATTTCAGCCGCCGGGGCGCGGTCGCCAACTCAAGTGGCGCCTGCCGAAGCCGCGCTCATCCAGGCTTATCGGGATCGCGGTTTTCTGAGGAGCCGGCTCGACCCGCTGGGGCTGATGCAGTTGCCTACTGTTCCGGAGCTCGATCCTTCAGCTTATCATCTCGATGCTGCTCGATACGCGCCGCTCGTTGAACGCCTGGAACGCACCTACTGCGGCCCGATCGGATGGGAATTCGGCCATATCCACGACACGGCGAAACGCCGATGGCTCGAGGCGCAGGCCGAGCAGGCTGCATCGAGCGCGCCCGAGGAGGCGACCCGGCTTGCAATTCTGGCGCTGCTGACCCGCGCGCAGACGTTCGAGGCGGTCTTGGCGCAACGCCTGCCGGGCGCGCGGCTGTTCGGCCTCGGCGGCGCAGAGAGCTTCATCCCATTGCTCGATGTTCTGCTGCGGGAGAGCGTCCACCTCGGTCTCGAGGAGGTGGTGATCGGCGGCATGCATCGCGGGCGCTTCAATCTGCTCGCGAACGTCTGCGGCAAGCCCCTCGGTGCGCTGCTGGCCGAAATTCAGGGCAAGCCGGCGGTGCCCGATGGCCTCGATGTGTCCTCCGACGTTTCCTATCATCTCGGCTACTCCGGCGAGCGCGATATTGCCGGCCGCACGATCCGGTTCTCGGTCTCACCGCATCCCTCTCATCTGCAACTCGTGCCGATCATCAGCCAGGGCCGCGCGCGGGCCAAGCAGTGGTCGCGTGGGCTGCCGGACAGCCGCCGCGCCGTGCTGCCGCTGCTGCTCCATACCGACGCGAGCTTCGCGGGGCAGGGGCTCGTCGCCGAGATGTTCCAGCTCTCGAAACTGGCGCCTTACGATCTCGGCGGCACGGTGCATGTCGTCATCAACAATCAACTCGGCTTCACGACGATGCCGGATGAAGGGCGTTCGGCCCGCCATCCGACGGACATCGCCAAGCTGGTCGAAGCGCCTGTTCTGCATGTCAACGGCGATGACCCGGATGCCGTCTGCAAGGTCGCGGCGGTGGCCGCCAACTGGCGCGCTGCATTCGCCAGCGACATCGTCATCGACCTCGTCTGCTACCGGCGGCCGGGTCACAACGAGATCGACGAGCCGCGGTTCACGCAGCCGCTGATGTATCGTGCCATCGACGATCGCCCGCCGGTGAACGAGCTCTATGCTGCGCGCCTCGCCGCCGACGGCAGCGACATCACCCCAATGGCCGATGCGGCCCGGTCGATGAGCGACGAGATCGGGGAGGGGTTTGCGGCTGCGAAGTCCTATTCCGTCAATCGCGCCGACCGGTTCGACGGCGCCTGGACCGGCTTTTGCGCTGGTACGACGGCTGCCATGCTGGAGCAGCCGGTGACGGGCATGCCGCTCGACGACCTGCGCCAGCTCGGTGCGATGCTCACCGAAGCACCGCCCGGTTTCGTGGTCGATGCCAAGGTTCAGCGCTTCCTCCAGGAGCGCCGGCAGTCGATTGAGACCGGGGAAGGGCTCACCTGGGCAACCGGGGAAGCCTTGGCGCTCGCCAGTCTGCTGGCCGAAGGCACGCC
>JAEZHL010000253.1 GCA_023416575.1 Pseudomonadota bacterium | reverse complement strand
CCAGGTGCTCTACTCGGGCATCGCCTGCATCGTCGACCTGATCGTCAAGGAAGGCCTGATCAATCTCGACTTCGCCGACGTGCGCACGATCATGAGCGGCATGGGTACCGCCATGATGGGCACCGGCGAGGCAACGGGCGACGAGCGCGCCATTACCGCGGCGGAAGAAGCGATCGCCAATCCGCTGCTCGATGACATGTCCCTGCGGGGAGCAAAGGGCCTGCTGGTGTCGATCATCGGCGGACGCGACCTGACGCTCTACGAGGTGGACGAGGCCGCGAGCCGCGTCCGGCAGGAGGTCGACCCCGACGCGAACATTATCGTCGGCGCCACGTTCGACGAGAGTCTCGGCGATCGCGTGCGCGTGTCGATCGTTGCATCGGGCATGTCCCCCGACGACCCGAAACCGGAATCGTCGAAGCAGGGTTCATACAGGCCGTCTCAACGAGGCGGCCCACCGCCGCTGCCGCATCCCCAGCACGGACCACCGACGCAGTCGGGGCAACAGCCGACATCCGGCCAGCCATCTTCGGCGTCAGCGCCTGAGGATCTTGCCAAAGCATTGTCGAAGGTGATGCAGGAGGACCCGCCGATGCCTCCAGCGGAGCCGCGGCCGCAAGATCTGTGGCGCGGCCCTGGCGACGTCCTGATCGAGGAAGGTCCGCCGCAGCTCGGGGTCGGTCCGACGGCGCCGCCTCCGCAACGACCGGCGTCCAACAGCGCGCGCGCTCCCGAGCCATTCACGCCCGGTCCTCCCATGGAAACACGGCGCGCTCATCGGCGCATGCCCACCGTCGAGGATTTCCCTGCCGTTGGTCAGCGCGAGTACCACGCGAAGGCCGCCTGGCACGACACGGCTCACCCGCAGCAGCAGAGCTATGGGCCAGAGCCGAATCAGCAGCAGAAAAAGCCGGGCCTTTTGAGTCGAATCACCGGCTTTGGCTGGAGCAGGGACGACCGCAACGACCAACGGGATCAGGGCCTTACCCACAGTGCCCGGCCTAATGGCAACCCCACGCATTCCGGACATTCATCGTCCGCCCACGGCCCGAGGCCTGAGCAGCCTCCGCACGGCGAATCAAAAACGACGGAAAACGTTGAATTACCAGTGTTTTTTCGCTCCGACCGGAAACGTTCGTAGCCGTTCCGTCAAGGTTGAACGGTAACGTATCCCCAACCTGAAGCTTTGCGGTAACAGTGCGTAAGAAAGCGTGATTTGTCCCCATAAGCCACGCCAAGTTATCGTCACACCATCAATCGTTCGCTCAGTGCTGGTCCCAGGTCTCAGTAAAGAGGACCGCGTAGCATCGGCAGTCAGCGTACGAACGGGGGAAGGTGGATGCTCCGGCTTCAACACCGGTGTGACTACCTAAAGGGATCGAGGGACGGCGCAGAACATGTCGAAGCGATTCATTGGCGCGCGACAGACGACGATCGCCCGCGAAATCGAGCTTCAAGGCAAGGGCGTGCACAGCGGAGCACCTGTCTCCGTCATCCTGCACCCGGCCGGGCCGAATACCGGCATAAAATTTCTAGTGAATAAACGTGGCCGAATTATTGCGGAAATTCCCGCAGAAGTGGCGTACGTCAAGAATCTCACCCTTTGCACGGTCATTGGCGACGAGGCTGGCATCAGCGTCGGCACGGTGGAGCACCTTCTCGCGGCCCTCCGTGGTCTCTCGATCGACAATTGCTACGTCGAGATCGACAGCAAGGAAGTTCCGATCATGGACGGCAGCGCCGCGCCGTTCGTGGCTGCTATCGACCAGACTGGCATCCGGGAGCTCCCCGAGCCCCGCAAGTACATCAAGGTTCTGAAGCCGGTCCGGGTCGAGGAAGGCGAGGCCTGGGGCGAGCTGACCCCGCATTCCAGCTTCCATCTCGATATCGAGATCTGCTTCGACACCTCCGTCATTGGACAGCAGCGGCTCGCATTCGACATCAATCCTGGCGTGTTCCGGCACGAGCTGGCGATCGCCCGCACGTTCGGCTTCATGCGCGACGTCGAGAAGCTCTGGAAAGCTGGCCTGGCGCTCGGCGCGTCATTGGACAATACGATCGCGATCGGTGACGACCGTATCCTCAACCGCGAAGGCCTGCGCTGCCCGATGGAGTTCGTGCGGCACAAGATGCTCGACGCGGTGGGCGATCTGGCCCTCGCGGGCTATCCCCTGCTGGGTGCTTACCGGTCGGTCCGCGGTGGCCACCGCCTGAACGCGAACATCCTGAAGGCGCTGTTCGCGGATGCCACTGCCTGGACGCTGGTTCAGGCCCCGCGCGTGCGCGAGCCGTTCCTCCGCGTCTCAGAGACGATCGCCGTTGCAGCGGCGGCTGAGTAGTCCCATCACCGGCGAGACCGATCCGATAAGCCCTCCAAGTGCACGAATCCGGGCTGCCGGAGTACGCGCATGGCGGCACTCGCCCGACGCTCGCATGCGCCAAATATGGCGTGCCGCCCCATCGCGACCACAAATGGTCGTTTTAAAGAAGGGGGATAACGGCTTTTCTCTCAGCGCCTTGCCGTTTCAACCGCATCGAATCGCGTGCTAGTGAGGCATAAGGCGAGCAAACAGTTCGGCGCGGCACCTGAGACATCTTTCGTCCGACGGTGGCGCGGAAGGTCAGCAGGACGCCGAAGTGGGGGCAATAGTGCTAGCAGACTGGTGGATCACGATCGCGCGAGGCAAAGCGTACGTCGCGCTGTTGGCCGCTTGCACCGCGCTCACGGCCTGTGCGTCGTCCAACGATGCCGCGAAGATGCTCAATCCCGATCCGCCGGACAAGATGTATGCGGCAGCCGATCAGCTCCTGAGCCGCGGCAAATACGAGGACGCGGCGAAGAAGTTCGAGGACCTCGATCGCGATCACCCCTATTCTTCCGAGGCGCGGCGGGCGATGGTGATGGCCGCTTATGCATACCACCGCGCCGGTAAGACTCCCGAGGCGATCGCCACGGCGCGCCGCTACACCACCATGCATCCCGGCACGAAGGAAGCGGCACTGGCCCACCACATTATCATCTCGTCCTACTTCGACGACATGGTCGGCCCGAACCGCGATCAGTCGAACGCCCGCAAGGCGCTGCTGGAGCTGAAGACGCTCAAGGCACGTTACCCGGACAGCCCCTACGCACGCGACGCGGACAACCGCATGCGCATCGCGGAGGACTCGATCGCGGCCTCGGAAATGGAGGTCGGGCGCTATTATCTGAACCGCAAGAACTATCTGGCCGCAATCAATCGCTTCAAGACCGTGGTGACCGATTACCAGACGACGGCGCACGTGGAAGAAGCACTGATGCGTCTGACGGAGTGCTACATGGCGCTCGGGATCAAGCAGGAAGCGCAAACCGCTGCCGCCGTGCTCGGTCACAACTTCCCGTCATCGCCCTGGTACAAGGACGCCTACGCGCTGCTGCAATCTGACGGGCTCGCGCCGCGCGAGGACACCGGCTCCTGGCTGAGCCGCGCTTGGCAGGGCATCAAGCTCCCCAAGCTCACGTCCAACTGAGGCTTTCGGGCTTGCTGTTCGCAGGTCCGAGCTCAGCCGGTCTCAAGCGGGGACGAGCGTAAGGCTCCACCCCGCGGCCACGACAGCGCTGGCCCTGCCTCTCAATGAATATCGATGGAGAGGCCGAAGGCGTCTGCCAGAAGGCCGGCGAATATGCCCGCCAGCGGTGGGACGAACCAGGATGCGGCGAGCCTCAGCCCGACGAATTGCCAACCCATGATTGGGCTCTCGAACGAAATGACGCGGTGGAAGGCATAGACCGACCAGCCGGTTATGAGGGCAATGATCTGCGGGCCACCGGCGCCCTGGCTCGCGAACAGAATGGCGATGGGGAATGAAACGATCGGCCCTCCAGGCATCAAACCGCCGAGGAGCGATGCGGTGCCGATGCCGATGAGCCCCGTTTCGGGGCCGAGAACTGCCGCGATTGCGCGCTGAGGAACCAACTCCGCAATGCAAGCGGCCGCGACCAGCGCAAACGGAAGCCGCACGACTATGCGCACCAGCTCCTCGTGGGCAAACCTCGCCGCGCGTGCGAGCTTCACTTGGTCCTTTCGCCAGGTGAACACCGCGACCGGCACGGTCACCAGGAGCAGGATCAGCAACGACCAGAACATCAGCCACCTCCCGTCGGGCCGGAGCGCCCAATGGGAAGACCGGGCCGGAAGCGGATCAGAACGCGCGCAATCAATCCAGCGGCCAACGGCAGCGGCAGGCTGGCCAGCACCCTTGCCAGGACGAAATCGTGCCCAAGGAGCGGCAGCTCCCAGATCACGAGCCGATGCACGCCAAGGATCGACCAAGCCGTGAGATACGCCACGACAGCACCGATGTCGGCGCCAGCCAAGGCCAGGGCATAAACGATCGGAAATGCCGCGAACGGCCCACCTGGGGTTGCAGCCCCGAGCGCCGTTGCCAACACCAGCCCCCGCCAGCCCGAACTTGCGCCGAGCACAGGTGCGACTTGTTTCGGGTCGGAGAGCTCCTTGACGAGCCCGCCGAGGAACAAGCCGACCACGATCATCGGCGCGACGGTCAGGAGTAGATCGGCCGAGGTTGCACCGGCCCGGGCCAATGCCTCGAAGCCCTTCACCCAGACCAGCAGCAGCGCCGAGCCTGCCGCGAGCGCCACGAAGAACCACGATGCAGAATCGAACAACGGCCGCGGCTTAGCCGCGTCCGGAGCCTCGTTTCGGATCTGTTGTGACTGGGGATTCTCGGTCATCGCGATCGCTGCCGCGATCCCTTCGCGGATGGCGGCCGCCCAATCTGGCATTGACGAGCGCCGCTGTCACGCTGCTGTGGCGACGGGTCGCCATGCAGGATTGGCGAATCAGAATTGGCGGACCCGACCAGCAAGGAGCGACCGACTTCAGTCGTTGCTCATGATCATCCCCGATGGGCATCACGCGGAGATGTCTGCTCCTTGCGGTCGTGTCCGGCCGATCTCGAAGCTACGACGGTCTGTACGCTTGCGCTGTTCCACACGTAACAGCGAAACATGGATGCTCGACAGGGACCGTTCCTCACGACACTGATTGCTGGCACTTGCCGGTCTCATTGCCTAGGATGGGTCGCACAGCGTTCACGGGAGGGCACATGCACCACCTCGTCAGCCTGTTCGCGCTTGTCGCGGCGATGCTGCCGGCACTGTTGGCCCCGGCTCCCGCCAGCGCGGCTGCCCCGGACCGCTGCCTCGCGCTTGCCCGCGCGCCGGGTTCATCCCTCATCGAGCCCGCATCCGTCCGATTGGCCGAGCTCAAGCCGGGCGACGTTCGCCTTTCCTACACCGGACACGCGACATTTCTTATCGAAAGCGCCCGCGGCGTGAAGATTGCGACCGACTACAATGACTATGTCAGGCCGCCCGTCTTGCCTGACATCGCCACGATGAACAGGGCGCACGACACGCATTACACCAACCATCCCGCCCCCGGCATCCAGCATGTGCTGCCGGGCTGGAGCACAGAGGGCGCCGCGCTGCACGACGTAAGCCTGCTCGATGTGCGGGTGCGCAATGTGCCGACGAACATCCGGACCTGGGATGGTGGCACGCGGGAATACGGCAACTCGATCTTCATTTTCGAGATCGCCGGCCTCTGCATCGCCCACCTCGGCCATCTGCACCACACGCTGACGACCCAGCAGCTCGCGCAAATCGGCCAGATGGACGTCGTTCTGATGCCGGTGGACGGCAGCTATACGCTCGATCTCGACGGCATGCTGGAAGTATTGAAGGCGCTGAAGGCACCCCTCATGATTCCGATGCACTACTTCTCGTCGTTCACGCTCAATCGATTCCTCGCGCGCGTTCAGGATAGCTTCGAGGTCGTCCGGCACGAGGTCCCAACGGTCGTGCTGTCGCGAGCGACGCTGCCCACCACCCCGCGCATTCTGGTGCTTCCCGGCGGCTGACGGGATCCGAACCCGCGACCCCAGCCGCCGGCTCACCCGCTACCGGCTAGCGCCAACTGTTCAAGAGCGCGGTGGCCCAGGTGGGTTGCCGCTTCCGCTGCGGGCGGCGGACATGCCTGACAGCTGGCCTTGGACGGGCCCTTGGGGTCGGACCGGCGGCCGAAATCAGGGAAAAGCTCTGGGCCTTCCCATCCAACCGCGCAGTCGGCAGCTCGTCCGTCACAACAAGGGTCGTGCCAGGATGCATCAGTCGGGTCAGCTCAGCCGCACTGCCCTGATCGTCGAACACGATCTGCCCCAGCAGGTCGTGGCCATGCCAGGAAACGAGATGCGCATCACGCGGCGAGCGGCCGATGCCGAAGCCGAGCCAGAGCAGGCCTTCGCCTGAGGGGGTGACCCCGGTCAGCGAATAAGCGTGGGTCCCGATCCGGCTGTTCGGCTGCACGAATCTGACGCGTTCCACCCGCTCGGGAATGCCATCGCGCAAGACAATGGCATTCCGGCTGGCGCGCGAGATGACGATGGCGACATGCCCCGCTTCGGGGTCCTCCGCGAGGCCACCAACCGTTGGTTGGGACTGCGCCGCGACTGTCTGAACCATCCGGGCGGCCTCATGCACGGGCATCCTGGGAAACAGTGATCCGGAATCCGACACAGCCATAGGTTGCGTGCGTTGGCTAGCCAGGATAACGAGCGTGCCGGGATGCATGACGTCCTCGAGCAACCGCGCGAAGGCGCCCGGCACCTGGATACAGCCCTCCGATGCTGGAAGGCCTCGCGTGTAAGAAGCCTGCAGCGCCACACCCGTCCAGGAGTGTGGCCCCTCGTCGCCAGGCCGGTCGTCGAGGGCGAAGATGCCCGAAGGCGCGCGGCGGCCGCGGTACCGGACCTGACACGTCGAGATCCCGATCAGCACGCCGGCCTTGTAGACGTGGACCAGGCGATCCTGCATCGATGCGATGACGGTAACAGGGCCATCATCGGGCTGGGAGGGCTCCCAGACGAACTGGCCCGCGCGCAGCCCGGTCCGATTGACGAAGCGTTGCGCTTCTGCCGGCTGCGGCATCGGCCACAGCACGACAGCCAAGCTCAAACCCAGCATCTCACGTCGGGTCAGCGACATAACTGATTCTCCTGGCCGTGCACCGCCGGGCACACGCCCTTCCCCTGGATCAGTCTTGGATACTAGATGATTCGCGCGATACGCGTAATGCGTGCATACTAACACGCATTGGTTGCAGATGTGCTCATAGTAGCCAATGGCCCACAGGCTTTTCAGCCTGTGTGAGCGCAGCCGCAAATCACCATAGTTGGGGAAGCTGGAGGGAAGCTGTCAGCGGCGCCGATGCTGAGGCCGGAAACCACCAGACGGCGGCGGCGCGGCGCGCGTGTCCTTGTGCCGGAAATTGATGCGCCCCTTGGTCAGGTCATAGGGGGTCATCTCGACCGTGACGCGGTCACCGGCCAGAATGCGAATTCGGTTCTTCTTCATACGTCCGGAGGTGTAGGCGATAACCTCGTGGCCGTTATCGAGCTGGACGCGGCAGCGGGCGTCAGGCAGCACCTCGGCAACGACGCCTTCAAACTCCAGAACTTCTTCTTTCGCCATAATTCTCCCTTCAGCGCCGGAGGCTCCGACGCACGCAAACCCCGGCGCCGACGAGCACCGGGATCGCTTTATTGATCTATCGCGTCTCTCAAGAAACGCGCAGGTTCACGGCCGAGGTCTTGCCGTTACGACCGCGCTCGAGCTCGAAAGAAACCTTCTGCCCTTCCTTCAGGGTCGACAGCCCGGCCCGCTCAACGGCAGAGATGTGGACGAACACGTCCGCGCCACCCTCTTCCGGCTGAATGAACCCATAACCCTTCTGGCCGTTGAACCACTTTACCGTTCCAGTCGCCATATCAATTCCCGCACTTCGAGCCGACCTCAGGGCCCAGCCCCCGAGACCATCAAATAACGCGTTGGGGACTTAGTTCTATGCGGCTCCATACGGCCGCTGTCGTGTGAGCTCCAAGCGAATTCGATGAAGGTATATGAACCTACGGCGCAACAAACGCAAGAAGGACCACTGCTGCCATATAGGGCTACTGGATAAATTCTACGACAACATGCTCCCACGCTTATAGACATCGATGAGATCGACCAGCGCTCGCCAAGTCTGGCGAAGATGATCGCGCTGTTGTTCGCCCAATGCGAAAACATATTCACAGAATCGGCGAGGTCTTTCGCCGGACAAGGGAATTCCCCTCAGCAAGCTGCTCGATTGCTCGCAACGAAGTCCGATGAGCCGCCTCTCCGTTGTTGGTGAACGGCGGTCAGCATGCCCCGCAAGGCTCGGCATTGCGACTTTGGACCAAGCATCAACCTAGCCTCAATCGGAGCGTGCACCTCGCAGCAGACTGCCGGAACCTTCGCCATGGACGCGAGTTGCAGATGCGGCTCGCGATTGGTGGAGTGTCATCCATGGGTGCCAGAAAAGCCGGCAAAATGACGGTCGAAGAGGCCGGGCGCAAAGGGGGCGAAGCGACATCCAGCATCCACGGTCGCGGATTCTACGAAGAAATCGGACAGAAGGGCGGAGCAGCCCGTCGCGGCCAGCTCGGGCGCGAGGGGTATTCGGCACTCGGTCGTAAGGGCGGCGAGGCGACCAGCGTCAAGCACGGCTCCGATTTCTATGCGGAAATCGGCAGGAAAGGCGGCGAGACCGTCAGCCGGAACCGCGAGCATATGAGCCAGATCGGCCGCAAGGGTGGCGAAGCCCGCGCCGAGCACCGCAGTCGGGACGGCCACTAAGCTCTAGGAGAAATCATATGGCCAGGGCGTCGGCGGCATTCCGCCTGCAGCTTGCAATTCTACGGAGCTGGCGTGCGGTATGCAGTCGTCGGAACTGACCGGGTGTCGCCCCTCAAGCCTCGATGAGGCACTGGGCGATGTCGGGGGGCAATCCTCTTCTCAAAAGCAATCCGGAGGTCTCAAGGAGGTGCAACTAGCCTGTAGGCATCAGCACACGTGATGTGCGTCCCGCACCGGGCCGGCATCACAATCATATTGCGTATCAAAGGACTTAGTGTGTCATGGCTAAGAACAGATCGGACGGCGGCAAGATGACCGTGGAAGAGGCTGGTCGCAGAGGCGGAGCGGCCACGGCGCAAGCGCGCGGTCGGGAGTTCTATAAGGAGATTGGTCGCAAGGGCGGTGAAGCCCGCCGCGGCAAGCTCGGTTCCGAGGGCTATCGCGAACTGGGCCGCAAGGGCGGCGCTGCGACGTCCCAGAAGCGTAGCCCGACCCGCGAGGGCGAGCACATGCCCGGCATCGGCCACATGCCGCAATCGATGTCCGACGACATGGCCCACGAGGAGGAGCGCGTGGCCGAGCCGACCACACCGGTCCCGGGCTCAACCTGAAAGTCCAGTCGGTCGCCTCACGGTGACGAAACGGAGCAGGATCGCCCCTCGCTGTCTGTTCGGCGTCCTGCTCCGTCCATTTGATAAAGCAACGTCTTCTTCTCCTTCCGATCGCTCCAAGCAACCGCACACCCGTTCGCGAATACCGCCGGCGCGCGTCCTCCTGCACCTAGCGCTTTGCAGCACAATGTCGCGACAAGCGGCCTGATGGTTCAAGCAACAGTCGCGCGTTGATGCACCGGGATCGCCCATGGCCGAGCGCTATTGGGTTATCGGCCACATCGCTCAGTCGAAATCCGAGATGAGACCGGAATCCCTGAACGCGCATGCGCGGAGTGCCGAGGTGCCATGTGGGAGGAGATCCTTCTCTACGTCCTGGTCGGTTTCCTGGCCCAGCTCGTCGATGGCGCGCTCGGGATGGCCTACGGGGTGATGGCCTCCTCCGTGCTGCTGAGCACCGGCGTGCCACCAGCGGTCACGAGCGCCAGCGTACATACCGCCGAGGTGTTCACCACCGGCACTTCCGGTTTGGCACACTGGTGGCATGGCAACGTCGATCGCCGCCTGGTTTTGCGACTGGTTCTGCCGGGCATGATCGGCGGCGCGATCGGGGCGTACATCCTGACGAGCATTCCCGGAGAATTGATCCGGCCCTGGGTCAGCGCCTACCTGCTGCTGCTCGGACTGATCATCGTCTGGAAGGCGCTGCGGCATCGGGGGACGCACTCCGATCCTCCGAAAGGAGTGGGGCCGCTCGGCTTTTTCGGCGGCGCGCTCGACGCCATGGGTGGCGGCGGCTGGGGGCCGCTGGTGACCTCGACGCTGATCGGCTACGGAGCGACCCCGCGCTCCGTCATCGGCTCCGTCAACGCCACCGAGTTTTTCGTGACCTTGACGATCTCGGCCACGTTCGTCGCTACCATCGGCATCACGCTATGGCCGATCGTGGTGGGGC
>JAEZHL010000246.1 GCA_023416575.1 Pseudomonadota bacterium | reverse complement strand
TTGTCGAGCAGAACCTCGATGAACACGAGAAGCCCGAGCCCTAGCCGCTGCGGATCAAGCCTGGCGCCGTAGCCCTCGATATAGCCTTCGCGCTGCAATCTCCTCACCCGCTCTCCCGCCGATGTCGGCGACAGGCCGATGCGTTCCGCCAGTTCGACGGCGGGAAGGCGGCCGTCCGCCTGAAGAATCCTGAGAATCCGGCGATCTGTCTGGTCTAATCCGCTCATAATCCGGAAAACCTTCTGTCTGATCGTAGATTATAAGGCTAAATGGCTCGAATTGGCTATGGAGCAACGGCGAATGCCGGGTTAAGCGGTCAAAAGCCCGCTTCGAGAGCAGATCCATGCAGCACGTATCCGGTAGTCTTCCCACTTTCACGGCGCCGTATGCCGAGGACGATGCCACCATCGCCCGCCGCCTGCTCGATCAGGCGCTGCTCGATCCCGAGCGGGAGCAGTCCATCGACCAGCTGGCGAAGTGTCTCGTCGAAGCCGCCAGGGACAAGGCGAGCGGGCTGGGCAGCGTCGAGGACCTCCTGCACGAGTATTCCTTGTCGACCAGTGAGGGCCTCGCTCTCATGGTGCTGGCCGAGGCGCTGCTGCGCGTGCCGGATGCGGCCACCACCGATCGCTTTATCGAGGACAAGCTGGGCCAGGCGGCTTTCGCCGATCACGAGGCGAAGTCAGGAGCGCTGTTCGTCAGCGCATCCACGTGGGCCCTCGCCCTCGCCGGTCACATTCTCCAGCCCATCGAGACGCCGATCCGGCGCCTTGCCAAGCGCATCGGCGCGCCGGCGATACGGACCGCCACGCGGCAGGCCATGCGCGTCATGGGCAACCACTTTGTGCTCGGCCAGACCATCGAGGCCGCGCTGGAGCGCGCCGCGGCCAATCCTTCTTTCCGCTATTCGTTCGACATGCTCGGCGAGGGCGCCAGAACCGCTGATGATGCTCAGCGCTATTTCGACTCCTATGCCGCGGCCATCGAGGCGATCGGCCGGACGGCGGGCCATCAGCGCCTTCCCGACCGGCCCGGAATTTCGGTCAAGCTCTCCGCGTTGCACCCGCGCTACGAGGCCGTCAGCCACAAGCGTGTGATGACGGAGCTGGTGCCGCTCCTCCTCGACCTCGCGCGGCGGGCCAGGGCTCACGATCTGAATTTCACGGTCGATGCTGAGGAAGCGGATCGGCTGGAGCTTTCACTCGATGTGATCGCGGCGGTGTTTGCCGATGAATCGCTGGCTGGCTGGGATGGCTTCGGGCTGGCGATCCAGGCCTATCAGAAGCGGGCCGAAGCCGTCATCGACTATACCGCGGATCTCGCACGCTCCTGTAACCGCCGCATGATGGTGCGACTGGTCAAAGGCGCCTATTGGGACACCGAGGTCAAGCGTGCCCAGGAGCGGGGCCTGGACGACTATCCGGTCTTCACGCGCAAGGCGATGACCGACCTGAATTATGTAGCCTGCGCCCGCAAGTTGCTCGATCTGCGGCCGCTCATCTTTCCGCAATTCGCAACTCACAACGCCCTCACCGTCGCGACGATCCTCGAGATGGCCGGCAATACCGGCGACTACGAGTTCCAGCGTCTGCATGGGATGGGCGAGGCGCTTTACCAGCGACTGCTCAAGATCAGGCCCGGCGTCAGCTGCCGCACGTATGCGCCGGTCGGCTGCCACCGCGATCTGCTTGCCTATCTGGTTCGCCGGTTGCTCGAGAACGGCGCCAACTCCTCGTTCGTGGCCCTTGCGAGCGACCCCCAGGTGCCCCCGGAAGCGCTCCTGAAGCGACCAGCCAGCGTCATCGCAAGCCCCGATCTCGCCCGGCAGTCGAAACTGCCCCTCCCTCGCAATCTGTACGGACCAACTCGCATGAATTCTCGCGGTGTAGAACTTGGCAGCCGTGCTGCGTTGGCTGAACTGCTCGCCGACGTCGCGCAGAACGATGCTCCCGGCTCGGCGGCACCGATCGTCGATGGCGTCGTCCGGGAGGATGGACCTGAGCGCGCGGTAAGGAGCCCCATCGATGGGCACGTGGTCGGCCATGTGAGGGAAGCGACGCCGGAGGCGGCCGATGCCGCTGTCGCTGCCGCGCGCATCGGTTTCGCCCGCTGGAGCCTCCTCGAAGCGGACGCGCGCGCTGCACTGTTGGAGCGGGTCGCGGACTTACTCGAGGAGCGGAGCGCGCGTTTCATCGCCCTCCTGCAAAGGGAAGCCGGCAAGACCCTCGATGATGCGATTTCCGAGGTTCGCGAAGCAGTGGACTTCTGCCGCTACTACGCGGTGCAGGGGAGGGCGCGCTTCGGCGACGGGGAGCCGATGCCCGGGCCGACCGGCGAGAGCAACGTCCTGCGCCTGAGGGGTCGGGGCGTCTTCGTCGCCATCTCGCCCTGGAATTTTCCGCTGGCCATTTTCCTCGGCCAGGTCGCGGCTGCGCTCGCCGCCGGCAACAGTGTGGTCGCCAAACCGGCAGAGCAGACACCGCTGATTGCGGCTGAGACCGTGCGGCTCATGCACGAAGCCGGACTACCGGCCTCGGCTGTTCATCTGGTGCCGGGCGATGGTGCGATCGGTGCGCGGCTGGTGCAGAACGCGGGCATTTCCGGCGTGGCATTCACTGGCTCGACGGAGGTCGCGCGCCAGATCAATCGTGCCTTGGCCGCGAAAGATGGGCCTATCGCTCCGCTGATCGCGGAGACCGGCGGCATCAATGCGATGATCGTCGACGCCACAGCCCTTCCCGAGCAAGCGGTCGACGACATCGTCGCCTCCGCCTTCCACTCGGCGGGACAGCGCTGTTCGGCGTTGCGGCTGCTGTTCGTCCAGGACGACGTTGCCGACCACGTCATCGGGCTCATTGCCGGGGCGGCGCGGCAGCTGAACGTGGGTGACCCGCGTGATCCGGCCGTGCACGTCGGGCCGGTGATCGATGCCGAGGCGAGGGGGCGGATCCTGTCTCACATCGAGCGCATGAAGGCGACCGCACGCGTCCACTACGCTGGCGAGGCGCCCGCCGCTGGCACCTACGTGGCGCCGCATATCTTCGAGATCGCCGACGCGGCGGACCTCCGCGAGGAGATCTTCGGCCCGGTCCTGCACGTGGTGCGCTATCGCGCTCAGGACGTGGAGCGCGTCCTGCAATCTATCGAAGGCAGCGGGTACGGCCTGACCCTCGGAGTTCATTCCCGCATCGACGAGTTCGTGAAGAAGGTCACGACTCTGCCGGTCGGCAATGTCTACGCGAACCGAAATATGATCGGTGCTGTCGTCGGGGTGCAGCCGTTCGGCGGGCAAGGTCTGTCGGGCACTGGGCCGAAGGCTGGCGGTCCGCATTATCTGCTGCGCTTTGCGACCGAGCAGACGATCACCATCAACACTGCGGCGGCCGGCGGCAATGCCACCCTCATGGCACAAGGCGAGTGACTGATTCCTATCAGGACATCAGTCGGATGTGCCGGCCTCGAGGATCGAGACGATTGAAAACAGCGTGAAACAGACCGCGCCCAACCCCACCAATACACGCGAGCCGATGTAGAAGGCTGGGTCGGTCTGTGCGGCCTCGAACAGGAACGCCGCGAAGAACAAGCAGCCAAGCGCGGTTCCCACCGGCAGCAGTGGAATGCGATTCGCGAGTGGAAATGACTTGCGCCAGACGACGGCCAGCAGCAGTGCCTTGGACAGGATGCTGAAGCAGATCATGCCGAGGCCGATGAGTATGACGCCCGGCGCGATGCGAAAGGCGCCTGTCTCGCCGAAGAGGTCATAAAGACCCAAGCCGACGTTGATGGTGCCCATGAGGACCACCAGCCACGTCCACCAGTACCTCTCTGTATCGGTGAACGTGTTGCGGATCTGGCGGACGATCGTCGCAACCAGCGCGATCAGGCTGGCGCAGATGGCGGATAGACCGAAGACGACATGGCCGGCCACGAAGTATGAATCGCCACCCCGAGAGAGGAGTGTGTAGGCCAGCGCGAACCCGATGGTGGCGCACACGCACGGCACGGCGATCAGCAAGAAACCCACGGTGCGCGAGTACGCGCCTTCCGGCGGGCCATCCTCCCGTTTGCGGGCGTTGTTCGCTCGGATGAGCACGAAGGATGTCGAGGCTGCCGCGACCGTACTCACGCAGGCAGCGATGAGGCCGATTGCAAAGACGACGTGGCCTGCGACGATGTCCTGGGTCCCGCTGCCTCTGAAGACGAGAAAGATCCCCCAGCCCATGGTGGCAAGGGCGACGAGATAGCCCGCCAGCGGCAAGGCGACGACCCAGAACGGCCCGTAGCGATGGATGAGCTGGCGAATGATCGTGGCCGCTGTCGTGAACAATGCGAAGCAGATCGCGGTCAATGCCAAGATGACATGGCCGGCGACGAGGTGATCGAAGTCCTGGCCGCCGCTGAGAATGTAAAAGCCGAAACCGAGGCAGATCGCCCCCATGGCCAGCGGAATGGCACGGAATAAAACGCTGATTCCATAATTCATGTCGGCGCTCCCGGAAGGCCCGCCGGTCAAGGGTCCAGCGATAGCATGCCGACCTGACAACGCGGCAACGACGCGTCCGGTCCAAACGGACCGGATCTGGCAGCCGAGTGCCGATTACCCGGCCCTTGAAGGCGCGCCATCGCTCGACTGGCGCACGTCCGAGATCGGCAGACACAGGGAATGACCGACGGGCAGATGCCGATGCCGATCCCGGCCAGGCGCAGCGGCGCTAGCCACCTCGGCAGCCGTCACTTTCACAATCCGTCAAATGCCTAATAGCGTACGGTCAGCTTGACGCTGCCGCCATAGCTCTCGACCTCGTTCGAGAACTGGCCGTTGCCACTGAAGCGCAGTGTGGTGCCGCCGGTGGTCATGAGATCGAAGCCCACTACAGTATCCGCGAACGTCTTGCCCATGTCCGTCGAAACGGAGAACGGGGCGGCACCGTCGATTCCCGAGGCAAACGAGGCTTCGATCTCGGGCGTCGTATCGCCAAGGACGTGCGTGAGGCCAAGGCGTGCGAACGGCCTCAATAGCGTGCCGTCGTTGAAGTTCAGTTCTCCGCCGACCTCGACGGCAGGCGAAACCGTTCCGTAAACGGCGTCATGGCTCCTGACATTGAGAGACAGCGGGCCACCACCCGATTCCTTGAAGCCGTCGACGTGAAGGTAGTTCACGCCGACATCGATGAGAGGACGCAGATACAGGTTGTGCGATCCGAGCGTGTAGGCTGCGCGCGTGTGGTTGGACACGAAGCCGACACCGCTCTGAGCCGATGCGGTGACCTTCGAATCCAGGATGCCGATGTATCGGTCGGTCTCAAACCAAGCGTAGCCTCCGGTCAGAGCGTTCGACAGCGTGACTGGCCCGAAGTTGCCCTTCACAGTGACGCCGGCCTGAGCGCGCTGGGCCTTCGTGGACGTGTTCGTGGAGCCACTGGCGTCGATTGTCTCGAAGGCGGCGCCGAACCCCAGGTGAACCCTATCCGAGATCGCAGACTGGATCCCGCCGGCCATGCCGTACGAGGTCTCGGAGAACCTGAAGTGCTCACGGCCTTGGTCGCGCGTGAGGGTGCTGCCAGTCAAGTTGAACCAGCCGCACTGCTCCTCGCGGTTGAACTTGAATTCGCCATCGCGCGCACGGCAGCTCAGCAGGCTGTCCGCAAACCGGAGGTTCGAGAATAGGCTCCCGATCTCATTGGCGAGATAGGGTTCGGGAGACATGAGGTCATAAGCCTTGGCGAGGCTCCCGCTGTCGGGCAGGCCGAGCAGAAACGCGGCCACCGGGCGGAAGCCGTCCGTGCCACCCGCCGTCTGCAAACTGTTGATGTAGTTGCCGATCGAGGTCTGGTTGCGGTTCAGGTCGGCTGGCGCGAAGTCGATGGTCCAGCCGAGCACGGCATCGTTGGGGTTCGGATAGTGCAAGTCGTAGGTGATGACAGCGGACGGCTGCGTGACCAGCGCCAGGCCGTTTTGCGTCACGCCCTCACCAGAATGGAGGATGACCTGCTCATAGCTGCCAGGGGTTGCGTATTGCGGGTTGTTGATGATGATCCCGGCCACACCCCCTGCCGTCGTCGCGCCCGTAACGTCGATCCGGTCCGTGAGATTCGGCTGCAGATCGAGGTCCACCAGATAGGTCGAGGTCGGGTTCAGCAGCAGGTCGCCGGTGACCTGGGACGTCAGCAGATTGTTCATGCCGCCCGGCGACAGGTATCCGTCGTTGACGAGATCGTTGCCCGCGCCGAGCGCAACCTTCGCGCCCATATCGAACAGCGCCTCCGCCTCGTTCTGCAGGCGATTGGTGCCGTCTCCGAGATCGATCGAGCCGACGAGATAACCGAAGTTGTCAATCGTCTCGTCACCGATATCGCCGAAGACCGCCGTTCCGGAGACAAGGCCCGTCGCGCCGATCGCTCCGTGGTTCGTCAGCAGGTTGTCCGCGCCGGCCTGGAAGCGCACACCAACGCCGCCGTCGCCGCCAAGCACCGCGCCGTCGGCTTCGAGGGTCACGCTGATGTTGCCGTTGGCGTCGTCGCCCTCGCTATGCGCGAATATGCCGTGTGCGCCGGTTCCTGTTGCGATCACCCCGCCATCGACGACGATCGTGATGTCGCCGCCGTTGTCCTGCCGGTCCGCAAATGTGACATCCGGCGCGTAGGTGAAATTGGTAGCGAGGGCATCCTGCTTGCCACCGGCGCTCTGGGCGAAAATGCCATGAGCGTTCGCGCCTGTGGTGAGGATGATGCCAGTGTGGGTGATGTCGATCGCGCCGCCCGAGCCGTTGCCGCCAGCGCTGCCGGCAAGTGCGCTGCAGTTGCCGGTAATGCACGCAGCGCCGTTACCAATCTTTCCGGCGAGACCGCCGCCGCCGCCGACGCTCTGGGCGAAGATGCCGATCGAGCCACTGCCGGAGGTGCTGATCACGCCCGTGCTGGCGACGGTGACGCGACCGCCGTCTCCCGACGAGCCGCCATCCTGGCCGATGCCAAGTCCAATCCCGACGTTCTCGACCGGCACTCCCAGCGGAGCGCCATCGGCGAGCCCGAAGTCGACGTTGCCGCCGATGCCGCCGCCGCCGCCGATGCTTTGCGCGATGATGCCGTAAGCTGCCGTTCCAAAAGTGAAGATATCGGCATCGACCATCACGTCGACGGTGCCGCCCTCACCCGCAGCTCCACCGCCGCCGCCGACGCCAACGGTGCCCAGGAAGCCGATCGCACCTGCGCCGCCCGTGCCGCCACCACCACCGACGCTTTGCGCGAAGATGCCGGCCGACCCGGCGCCGTCGGTTCTGATCGTTCCTTCCGAGTGATTGACTTGAACATTTCCGCCATCGCCCGACGCGCCGCCGGTGCCGCCGATGACGATCTTCAGGTTCTTGTAGATCTTGACCTTATCGATGCCAGGCGTGGGCACGGGCAGGCCGTGCGCGGCCGATCCTCCGGAGCCGCCACCACCCCCGACGCTCTGGGCGAAGATGCCAATGGCATCCGCCTCGCGCGTATAAATGATCCCAGTGTTCGTGACCGATACGTCACCGGCATGATTGCCCGAGCCGCCGTCGCCGCCGATGGCAAGGCTGAAGGAGTAGTTGTTCTTGTCGGAGTTGCTGTTCGGATTGTCCGCGGGGGCCGCAGGAGTTCCCGCTTTGAGGTTGAATGTGATGGCATGGCTTGAGCCGCCAACGCCGCCGCCGCCACCGATGCTCTCCGCCACGATGCCGTGCGAGCCGACGCCGAAGGTATCGATCCTGCCGGAGTTGCTGACGGTGACATCGCCGCCGGTATTGCCGCTGCCGCCGGAGCCTCCGATGGCAATGGAGGCGTTCACGATGCGGCCCGGGCTCGCGGATGCCGACGTGATCGAGCCGGCGTAGCCTGCCGCTCCGAAGCCGCCGCCGCCACCGATGCTTTGGGCGAAGATCCCGTAGGACTCGGCGCTCAGCGTGACGATGCTGCCCTCGTTGTCGACGTCGACCTTGGCTCCCTTGCCGCCGGCGCCGCCCTGGCCGCCGATGGCCAGGTTGACGTTGGCCGTGCTGTTTGCGCCGCCCGCGCCGTAGGAGGCTGCGACGGCCATCCCGCCGTTGCCACCGCCACCGCCGATGCTCTGAGCGACGATGCCATGGGCGAACTGCCCTTCCTCGCCCGGCTCGACCGGAGTGCTTTCCAGGCGACCGGTCTGGATATCTCCGGAGTTGGTCACATCGACGGCGCCGGCATCGCCGCCTACTGCGCCGTTGCCTCCGATCGAGATCCCAAGGTTCTGGGCGTCGGAGGCGCCGAGCGTGGCGGTGACGCTCAAGCCACCATTGCCGCCGCCGCCGCCGATGCTCTGCGCGAGGATGGCGTAGGATCGCTTGCCGGTGACGGTGATATCGGCGCCGTTGTCGACGATCACCTTGCCGGCATGGGCTCCACTGCCGCCATTGCCGCCAACGCCGACCTGAATGCTCCGCGAGGAGCTGCCACTGGAAGCCGCGCCGGAGACCACCAGGCCGCCGTTGCCGCCGCCGCCGCCGATGCTCTGGGCGAGCAGGCCGTGCGATTCGTCACCTATGGTCGTGATCGTGCCCGCTGTCGTCACCTTGACCGTCGACGCGGTATTTCCGCTGCCACCGCTGCCACCGACCGTAACGCCGAGCGTGTTGGACGTCGTCGGAGACAGGGCACCCGAGATGCTCATGCCGCCGTTGCCGCCGCTGCCGCCGATGCTCTGGGCCACGATGCCGGACGAGCCGTCACCCCCGGTGAAGATGTGACCCGTGGTATCGACGGTCAGGGTGCTGGCGGTCCCGCCGGTACCCGCGGCGCCGCCGATGCTGACGCCGATTTGCGTGTTGTCCAGCCCGGCGCCGATCCCGCCGGTCATGCTCATGCCGCCGTTGCCGCCACCGCCGCCAATGCTTTGTGCAAGGAGCGCGATCGAGTTCTGGCCGAATGTCGCGATCGAACCGCTGTTGTCGACGATAACAGCGCCGCCTTTGCCGCCGTTGCCGGCTTCCCCGCCAAGCGCGAGCTTCGGATTGAGGGCGCCGCTGGGGCCGTCGCCGGGGCCGGAAAAGCTACCCGCGACGGCGAACCCACCGTTGCCACCGCCGCCGCCGATGCTCTGGGCAACAAGGCCATGGGAGTCGCTGCCGCGCGTGATGATGATACCGGAGTTCTCCACGTCCACGGTATCGCCGTCGCTGCCCGCGCCGCCGGCCCCGCCGAGGCTGACCCCCAGGCCGAAGGTCTTGGAGCCCTGGACGGCCGCATTCAGGGTGCCGGAGAACCCACCCGTCCCGCCGCCACCGCCGATGCTCTGGGCAAGAACACCGAAGGAGAAGCGCCGCAGCGTCTCGATATCGCCGGAGTTGGTCAGATTGACCTTGCCTGCGTCGCCGCCGCTCTCGCCATTTCCACCGAGCGCGACCCCGACACCGCCGCCCTCACCGGTGACCGTGCCCGAGATGCTGAAGCCGCCGGCACCACCGCCGCCGCCGATGCTCTGGGCGACGATCGCGTGCGACTCGAAACCCTTGGTTGTGATGTTGCCGGAATTATCCACCGTGACGTTGGCTGCCGTGCCGCCGACGCCGCCGCTGCCGCCGAAGCTCAGCGTGGCCGTAAGCCCCTTCAGCGTCACGGCGCCCGAGACAGCGAAACCACCGTTGCCGCCACCACCGCCGACACTCTGGGCGAGGATGCCGTAAGCGCCCTTGCCGGCCGTCGCGGCGTCGGCATCGGTCTCGATCGCGCTGCCGGTCGTGATATCGGCGTTTGACGTGACGTTGACCACGCCGCCGTTGCCGCCGTCGCCGCCCCGGCCGCCCATGGAGAAGGCTGCGGCAAATCCCTTATCGGTGCCGGAGACCGCGATCGCGAAGCCGCCATTGCCGCCACCGCCACCTATGCTTTGCGCGAAGATGCCGTGCGAGCCGTCGCCGGCCGTCGAGATGACGTCACCTCGCGAGGTGATATCGACGGCTCCGCCGGTCCCGCCCTTGCCGCCACCACCGCCGATGGCGACGCTCAGGGCGGCATCCGCCCCGCCTGCGAGCGCGACGGCAAATCCGCCATTGCCGCCACCACCGCCGATGCTCTGGCCAGCGATGCCGTGCGCGCGCAGGCCGAGGGTGCTGATCGTTGCGGCATCTCTCGAGTTGATGATGACCCTGGCGCCATCGCCGCCATCACCGCCGGAGCCGCCGACGGCAACCGACGCGTTCGGACCGATGCTGCCTGCCCCGCCGCCGTTGCCGCCGCCGCCACCGATGCGCAGGGCAAGAATGGCGCTCGATTCCGCTAGGCGCGTGCTGATGTGGCCGGTGTTGTTGACGGTCACTGCCGCGCCATCGCCGCCGCCGCCGCCATCCCCCCCGACCGAGAACCATCCGCCGGACGAGCCGCCATTGCCGCCGCCACCGCCAATGCTCTGGGCGAAAATGCCGTGCGAGCACCCCACAGCACAGGGCGGGGGGCTGTTGGGGTCGACCGTTCCAGTGGCGCCTGGCAACCCGGTGGCGATGTCACCTGAATTGGTTACGACGACGATGCCGCCATCCGACGTCGCGGCTCCACCGCCGCCGAGCGCGACAAGTCCGCTGGTCGAGCCGCCATCGCCACCCGTGCCGCCGATGCTCTGAGCGAAGATGCCGTTCGCATTCGAACCAGAGGTTTGGAGGGTGCCGTTGTTGGTGACGTCGACCTTGCCGCCGTTGCCACCTGCGCTGCCCTTGCTACCGCTCGAATAGAAGAGGCCGAAGC
>JAEZHL010000188.1 GCA_023416575.1 Pseudomonadota bacterium | reverse complement strand
ACTTTCGGAGCCCCGAGCTGGCGCAAGTGCTCGGCCGTGGTCTCGAGAGCATCCTTCCCACGCGCGCAGATGGTCAGCGCCACACCCTCGCGCGCCAGCGCTTCAGCGCATCCCCTGCCCAGTCCCTTCGATGCGGCGCAGACGATCGCCGACTTGCCTTTGATGCCGAGATCCATGGCTTACGTGTTCCTCCGAAGCGTTGTCCGGCTGCAGAGTATGCGCGGCCGGCATTGCTGTCGACCAATGCCAGCAACGGCACGATGGAGGCCCCGGAACCACTGGTCCCAGTGTCACGAACTTGGCGTATATAGTCGCCCCATCGAGGTTTAGCGCCGCACGATTGGGAGCGCGAACGGGCGAAACGGGCCCGAGCGGAGACAGACATGCAGGACAAGCCGGCGCACGCTGAAGCGCTGCCCTCTCAGGTGCCCTTCGGCGAGGCGCTCCGCGAGTGGTTCAAGATCGGCGTACTTTCGTTCGGCGGCCCAGCCGGCCAGATCGCCCTGATGCACCGTATCCTTGTCGAGGAGCGCCGCTGGATCGACGAGGCACGATTCCTGCCGGCTCTCAACTTCTGCATGCTGCTGCCGGGTCCCGAGGCGACGCAGCTTGCGACCTACGTCGGCTGGCGGATGCACGGGGTCAAAGGCGGGATCGCGGCCGGTCTGCTTTTCGTATTACCGGGCGCTCTAGTCGTCCTCGCCCTGTCGATGCTGTATGCAGCGTTCGGCCGCGTACCACTGGTCGAGGCGGTCTTCTTGGGCATCAAGGCTGCCGTCCTCGCGATCGTGGTGGAGGCTCTGCTCCGGGTGTCCCGTCGCGCGCTGCACGGGGCCATCGACATCGGCATCGCAGTTGCTGCCTTCGTCGGCATCTTCCTCCTCGCAATCCCGTTCCCGATCATCATCGCCGCCGCCGCCCTGGTCGGGTTCATGCGCGGCATCGGGCAGACGTATGCGGTACCAGCGACCGCTGAACCGGTTTCCGCCACGCTTGCACAGACTTCGGGAACGATCCTGCTCTGGCTCGGCATCTGGGTGCTGCCTCTCCTGGCCGTTGCGGCTCTGTTCGGCCACGACCACGTGCTGGCTCAGCTCGCCTGGTTCTTCTCGAAGCTCGCCGTCGTGACGTTCGGCGGCGCCTATGCCGTTCTGGCCTACATGGCGCAGGCGGTCGTCGAGGGCTACGGCTGGCTGGATGCGGGTGAGATGCTGGACGGCCTCGGCTTAGCCGAGACGACGCCGGGACCGCTGATCCTCGTCACCGAGTTCGTCGGTTATCTCGCGGCCCACCGTTTTAGCGGCGGCAATCCGGTGCTGTTCGGGGTTCTTGGCGCGCTCGTCACACTGTGGGCCACCTTTACGCCCTGCTTTCTCTGGATCTTCGCCTTCGCGCCGTACATTGAACGGCTCAATGCCGAGCCGCGCTTGAGATCGGCCCTGCGCGCGGTGACGGCCGCCGTGGTCGGGGTCATCTTCAATCTGGCGGTCTGGTTCGCCGTGCACGTCATCTTTGCCAGCGTTGCGCAGACGGAAGTCGGCCCCCTGCGCCTCCTCGTGCCGAACCTCGCCTCGGTCAACGCCCTTGCGCTCGCACTGTCACTGATTGCGGTGGCGCTGCTGTTCATCTGGCGGCGCGGCGTCGTCACGACACTCGCTCTTTGCGGCGGTCTGGCCCTCGTTTGGAGCGTGGCGGCGAGCCTCCTTTAGAGCCAGCCCTTGCGCCGGAAGTAGAGGAACGGCAGCACCGCCGAGAGCACCATCACGACGAGCGCCAGCGGATAGCCGAATGACCATTCGAGCTCCGGCATGTTGCGGAAGTTCATGCCATAGATGGTCGCGACCAGCGTCGGCGGCAGCAGCACGACAGCCACCACCGAGAACAGCTTGATGATCTGGTTCTGCTCGATCGACACCAAGCCAAGGGAAGCCTCGAGCATGAAGGTCAATCGCGAGTTGAGATAGCCGAGGTGGTCGGCCAGGGACTGCACATCGCGGCTCGCGGTCTTGATCCGCTCGCGCGCCCCCTTTGCCTCCTTCCGGTTCAATGCGACGTGACTGACATAGGTCAGGATGCGGCCGACGCTCAGGAGGCTGTCTCGAAGCGTCGATGCATGCTCGGCAGCCCGGCCGATCTGCTTGAGGATGACATCGAAGCGGCGCGATCGCGTGGACGCACCACCTTTCATCTCGAAAATCGTTTGCGCGAGCCTGTCGGATTCCGCCTGCAGCCGCTCGATGATATCCGCCTCACGATCGATGATCGCCTCGATCAGGCCGAGCATGACGGCCATGGCAGAGTCGCAGACTGCATCGCCCTTCGCGGCCCGGCCAAGAAACATCGAGAAGGCCCCAGGGCTCGCATAGCGAACCGTCACGAGGCAGCTCTCCGCCAGGATGAAGGTGATGGCCGTCGATTGCGGATCCGGAGTGTCCATCTGATGGAGCACCGTCGCCGTCATGACGTGTGCGCCAGCCTCCTGGTAGACCCGGCTGGAGGCCTCGATTTCCGACATCTCCTCGCGCGTCGGCACCAGGATGCCAAGTTGCCGCTCGACGGTCGCCTCCTCTTCCCTGGTCGGGTTGAGCAGATCGACCCACACGGCGCTGGCGATGTTTTCCTCGCCTTCCGCCTTGGCCAGGCCCATTCCGCGTGCGTGATAGATGGTCAGCATGGCCACACCTTCTCACCGGCAGGATCGTTTCGCGCCGTCATACACCAACGTGAGAAATAGGGCAGTTGGCTGGATCGTAAGCTCCTGCGTTTTCTTGAAGAGCGTAAGACACGCAACCGCCGGGACCGACACCGATGAAGGACGCCACCGCACTCGAGAAGGCATTTGGACTGGACGGCCAGCTGGGCTTCGCCGACATGAATGGCGAGCCCATATGCTGGATAAGGAACGGCGCCTGCTCGGCAACCATCGCCCTCAAAGGCGCGCGCGTGCTGAGCTGGTATCCGTGTGGGCACGCCGAGGTGCTGTGGATCTCCGACGTGAGGCCGCCCTCCGGTGACCAGCCGCTGCGCGGCGGCGTGCCGGTTTGCTGGCCCTGGTTCGGGCCCCATCCGCGCGATCCCGGCAAGCCGAGCCACGGATTCGTGCGCACCAGGTACTGGTCCCTCGTGTCCACCGGCTCGAACGACCAATGCACCGAGCTCTTGCTGCAGACGGCGACCACACCGGCCGATCACGATCTCTGGCCATTCGAGGCCGAGGTCACACTCAGAATCTGCGCCGGAGCGACCTTGCGGCTCGACCTCACGACCCGCAATACCGGCACGAGCCCCTTCGAATTGACCGAGGCGCTGCATTCCTATTTCCGGGTTGCCGATATCGCCGACGTCGAGGTGGAAGGATTCGACCACCTCGAATACCTGGACAAGGTCGATGCCTACGCGCGCAAGCGGCAGGCGGGACTGATCACCATCGGCGGCGAGGTGGACCGCATCTACCTCGGTCACACCGGCCCGGCCGTGATCCGCGACGCGGCGCTCGGACGCGCTATCGTCGTTACGAAATCAGGCAGCACGAGCACGGTCGTCTGGAATCCATGGGAGAAACGCGCGCTTGAGCTCGGCGACCTCGGCACCGACGGATACCGACACATGGTGTGCGTCGAAACGGCGAATGCGGGCGACGACATCATCAGTCTCGCACCAGGCGATCAGCATACGCTCACTGCCGAGTTCCAGGTCGCAAGCGGCTGATCGGACGCCATTCCCCATGCGGCGATAGGGCCATTGTGACCCGCGGCTGGCGCAGCCATATTGGTTGTAGAGGTTTCAACAGATCGAAAGGAGGTGATCCGATGTCGAGTGAGATATGGACTCTGCCCATCGGGTTCGTGTTCGCAGTGCGGGCGTCGGAGCAGCCTCCGCTGTCTGCCTGAGTCACCGCAATCCGGCCAAAGCGCCGGGTGCTGCCGATGGCAGTCTCCGCTCACGAAGGGCCACCTCGAAAGAGGTGGCCCTTTTCGTTTGCCCTTTCGCAGGTCGCTGGACTGGAAGCTTCCGGCGATACGGCTTGGTGAACCCTGGATGAACGCTGTGATCGGCCGGCGTTCAGGTTGCGTTTGCGATAGTCGCGCCTATCGGAACGGAGATCGCTCCGGATCGAACAGAGCACCAGCCTTGGAGAACTGTCATGCTGTTGAAGTCAGCCGTCTTCGCCGCGGCCCTGGTAGCGGCAGCCGCGGCAACCACCACCACGGCCTCAGCGGGGCATCGTGGACACGGTTGGGGCGGTCACCACCATGCACCGAAGTATCAACGGACCTACACGACAACCCGATGCATTGCCGGACGCCGGGTGCTGTTGCGGATGACCCACAGAGGCCACGTTCTGTCACGTACTGTGATCGGACGCTGCTGGCATCCGCGCCGTCACTGGCATTGAGCCCTGTCCGTGCGCCCCCCAGCGGCACGGCAAAAGCTCACGTCCAGTAGCACCACGGCAGGTACCCCGGGGACATGATCGCCCCGGGGTACCTGATGAGATCGGCTGTCGGTCTGAAGTTCCTTATTGGCTCTCGCGAGCAGAGGATCCACGCCTGCCCTGCACCTGCAGATAGCGCTTCAGTGAGGCCTCAGGCGTCGCATACGCTTCCTGCAAGTCGACGCTCCAGTAACGCAGGTCCTGCAGCAGGATCTGCTCGCCCGTCACCGCGCAGCGCACATACTCGCCGGGCGACGTCACCTGGAACTCGCCGTCCAGATATCTGACGCGCGCCTCGCCATGTGAACCAAACAACTTTTCAAAGCGATTCATAATCATTTCCCGGCGGTGAGCAGGGCGGATACGCCCTTCCAGACTGAGATCGCGAATGCGGGCCGGTCCGTCAAGATCGGGGCGACACCGTCGCTCAGCCCCACTTCAGAACAAGGAGCCCTGTTCGTCCCGGGAGCCGCTCCGCTTTGCCCGCGGCCGACGAACCTGAGCCGGTTCCGCAATCGGCGGAGGTGTGCCATCGACCGGAGACCGGCTCGTCCTGACATCCCGCACCTCCGCATCGAGGCAACCATCGGCAAGCTCGACCTGAACCCTGTCGCCCGCTG
>JAEZHL010000080.1 GCA_023416575.1 Pseudomonadota bacterium | reverse complement strand
CACGCCTCCTTCACGATCGAACGGCGCTACGACCACCCGCCGTCCAAAGTGTTCGGCGGGTTCGCGGATCCGGCCGCCAAGCGCCGCTGGCTCGTCGAGGGCGAGGGTTTCACCGTTGAATCCTACGAGCCCGGCTTCGGCGTCGGGGCGTTCGAACACAGCAGCTTCCGCTTCCAGGGCGGCCCCCTCATCCGCAACGCCACGGTCTACATGGACGTCCTGCAGGACCGGCGCATCGTGTTCGCCTATTCGATGTGGCTCGAGGAAACCCCGATGTCGACGTCGCTCGTCACGGTGCTGTTCGAGCCGGTGCAAAGCGGCACCCGCCTGATCTTCACCGAGCAGGGCGCATATCTGCCGGGATTCGCGGATGTCGAGGGGCGTGAGCGGGGAAGCCGGGAGCTTTTAGAAGCGCTCGCTCGGGAGCTCGCCCGGCAAGCGGGCTAGCAGCATCGGCAGCGCCTACACGATCCAGAAAGCATAATCGGGACTACAACCCCTGATTGGTTGTTGTCCCAGCGCCTTCGTTCAATGTTGCATTGTCCGTAGGCGTTGTTTCGCAACCAAGCAGTCGCCACGGACGGGGGCGATGGCGGCCGGGGGGCAGCCACAATGGCCCAAAGGGGCCGCCATCGCTTCTCATCACCGAAAGCACGCAGCGGGCGCCGGTTTCAGCTTCCAGCTTCAGCTCGCCGCAAACCGCTGCAGCGCCGCGCGATCGACCTCGATCCCAAGCCCGGGGCCGTCTGGTATCTGGACCACACCATCCACGTGCTCGATGGGCATCTTCAGCACAGCCTGGCGGAACGGATGCTCGGAACGGTCGAACTCCAACATCGGCTCGCGCGGGCTGTTGCGTGGCGGATTGTGCGGAAGAACCGCCAGCAAGTGCAGTGCTGCGGCGAGCCCGATGCCCGTCCCCCATACGTGCGGCACGTAGCGGACGCCGAACGCATTCGCCATGTCGGCGATCTTCTTGCATTCCGAAAGGCCGCCCGCGGCAGCGGTGTCCGGCTGGATGATGTCCATGGCCCGCCGCGTCAGCACCTCGCAGAACCCCCAGCGCGTGAACTCGCATTCGCCGCCGGCAACGGGGATCGGCTGGCCCCGGCGCACCTCCTCGTAGGAGCCGAGATCGTCCGGCACGACGGGTTCCTCGAACCAACCGATGTCGAGCGGCGCCACGGCGCGGCCGAGCGCGACGGCATCGATGGCGTCGTAGCCATGATTGGCATCGAGCATGAGGCCGACTTTCGGGCCGATGGTCTCGCGCACCGCGCGGATGAGCGTGATGTCTGCATCAAGGCCGAACCCGATCTTGAGCTTCACCGCCCTGAAACCTTCGCGGACGTAGCCCCGTACCTCTTCGATGATATAGTCGAGCGGATCTCCCGTATCGCGACGGTAGGTTCCCGTCGCATAAGCGGCGACGCTCGTCCTCAGCGGCCCGCCCATCAGCTGATGCACCGGCGCGCCGAAGCGCTTGCCCTTGATGTCCCACAGAGCGATGTCGACACCGCTCAACGCGGTGACAGCCAGACCCTTCTGCCCTTGATCCCGAAACTGATTGTACAGCGTCTGCCAGATCCGCTCCGTCGCCAAGGCGTCCTGCCCCAGTAGGAGTGGGCGGAATGCGGCCACAACTGCCGCGTTGAGACGTGATGGCCCGAAGCACTCGCCCCAGCCAACGGTCCCGTCCTCACAGACGATCTCGACAATGCATGTCGCGCGCGTATCGGCCCGATTGAAGGACCATGAGAATGGGATAGCCAGCCCTGCTTCGAGCACGTGAGTTCTGACGTCGGCAATTTTCATGAGCTGCTCCTTGAGGCTGGTACGACGAATGGACGTAAGCTATCTTGCGCGAACTCGGCCGCTAACTGGCCGATTGGGAAAAAGACAATCCCTATAAAAAGCGGCCTGACATGGCCTTAGAGGAGGAAACTGATGATTGGACGCAGGACAGTGCTCGCTGGATTAGGTGCAACAGCGGCGGCCGCGATTGGAATGCCGGCGGTCGTGAGGGCGCAGGCTGCTTTGACGCTCAATGGCGCCTCGCAATTCAATGACGACCACGCATTCACCAAGACGATGGCCAAGTTCGGCGAGCTGGTGAAGCAGTACTCCGGCAAGCCGATCGAGTTCGTCCTGCACAAGAACTCCTCCCTCGGTCTCGAGAAGCAATATTTCGAGTACATGGCCCAGGGCAAGGCGGTCGACTATGCGGTCGTCTCGCCAGCGCACATGTCGACGTTCTCGCGCGCCGCGCCCTTCATCGACGCACCCTTCCTGTTCCGCGACCTCGCCCACTGGAACAAGGTTCTCGACGCCGATCTCCTGAAGCCCATCGCGGACGAGATCGCCGAGAAGGCGAACGTCATGCTGATCGGCTACGCGGGCGGCGGTGTACGGAATATCTTCATCAACAAACCCATGGGGTCGCTCGACGAGATCAAGGGCCTCAAGGTGCGCGTCCAGGGCGCGCCGATCTGGTCGCGGGCGTTCGCAGCCGCTGGCATGTCCCCGACCGTCATCGCTTACAGCGAAGTCTACAACGCAATTCAGAACAACGTCATCCAGGCCGGCGAGAACGAGGCGGCCGGCGTCGAATCGATGAAGTTCTACGAGGTGGCGCCGAACCTCGCGCTGACCCAGCACGCGATCACCATCCGTCCCCTGTGCTTCTCCGGCAAGACGTTCAAGGCGTTGCCGAAGGAGCTGCAGGAAATCGTGCTCAAGGCCGGCAAGGAAGCAGGCGCCTACGGCCGTCAGATCGAATCGTCGGAGGACGAGAAGAAGCTCGAGGCGCTCGAGGCCGCCGGCAAGCTGAAGCGCATCCCGTTCCAGGGCCGCGAAGAGATGAAGAAGCGGGTCGATCCGATCATGGCGGCCTACGCCAAGGAGATCGGGGCCGAGGATATCTATAATAAGATCGTGGCCCTGCAGTGAATCGAGGCGTGGCGCCGATCGCTGGCGCCGTCCTCTTTTCGAATGCGGCCGGGGCATCATCCCCGGTCGCCCGTCTCCTGCTCACTCGGTAATATCCATGGCCATTTCTACGACACCGCCACAGCCATCGCTGTGGCGGCGCTTCACCCACTGGTACGCCAATTTCCTCTCCTGGCTGCTCGCCTTGTCGGTTGCGATCATCGTGATCCCCGTCAGCCTGCAGATCTTCTCGCGCTACACCGCTCTCATTCCCGCCTACATCTGGACCGAGGAGATGGCGCGTTTCCTCTTCATCTGGACGATCATGATCGGCGCCATGATCGGCGTCAGGGAAACGACGCACTTCGAGGTCGACGTCTGGCCGCGGATGAGGCCCCGCGGCGAAGCCATCGCGCGGCTGCTCGGGCGCGTCGGCGTTCTCGCCACGGCGATCGTATTCGTGACGGCCGGCATTCAGTTCACAGAATTCGCCATGAACCGCATCTCGGAGCTGGCCGAGCTGCCCTTGTGGCTCATCCACGTGGCCTGGCCCATCACTGGCGCGACCTGGATCATTTTCCTCGGCGAGCAGATGCTGGATGACCTACGGGTCGTCTTCGGGAGGGCGGCATGATCGGCGCCACCCTCTCCCCGTTCGAAGCCGCGATCATTCTGTTCGGGCTGTTTTTCCTGCTGATGTTCATGCGCGTGCCGGTCGCATTCGCACTCGGCCTCGCGTGCCTGCCGATCCTCGCCATCGAGCCGCGGCTCGATACGATGACGCTGATGCAGGAGACGTTCAACGCCTACAACTCCTTCATCCTGCTGGCAGTCCCCTTCTATCTGCTCACCGCCAATATCATGAACGTCGGCGGCACGACGGACCGCCTGATGCGCCTGTCGCGCGCGATGGTCGGGCATTTCCCCGGCAGTCTCGCCCAGATCAACGTCGTGCTGTCGATGTTCTTCGCCGGCATCTCGGGCTCCGCAACCGCCGATGCTGCCAGCCAATCGAAACTGTTCATCGAGGCGCAGACGCGAGAAGGCTACGACCTGTCCTTCTCAGTGGCGATCACGGCCGTCTCGGCGGTTCTCGCCGTCGTCATTCCGCCGTCCATCGTCATGATCGTCTGGGGCGGCATTCTCACCGTCTCCATCGGCGCTCTGTTCCTGGCCGGTATCCTCCCCGGAATACTCATCGGCTTGGCCCAGATGGCGACCGTGCATGCCTATGCG
>JAEZHL010000056.1 GCA_023416575.1 Pseudomonadota bacterium | reverse complement strand
GTCGTAGAGGTTCGGCGTGCCGGGATGGCCCTTCTTGCCGCTCGGCAGCTCCATGTCGGGATTGCCCCAGCACGGCCACGGCAGACCGTAGTAGTCGCCGTCGCAGGGACCGCCATTTGCCTTGAGGTTGACGCGGTCGAACGTGTGCTGGTTGGCCATGTGCAACTTCAGCCTCTCGGGCGACTGCCCGGTGTAGCCGATGGTCCACATGCCCTTGTTGAACTCGCGCGTGATGTCCTCGACGACCGGCTCGTTCTTCTCGACCTTGATGTTCTTGAACAGCTCCTTGTCAAAGCCGAGCTTCTTGGCCAGCAGGTACATGATCTCGTGATCGACCTTGGACTCGAAGAACGGCTCGAACACCTTCTCACGCCACTGCAGCGAACGGTTCGAGGCGGTAGCCGATCCGATCGTCTCGTACTGGGTTGCTGCGGGGAGCAGGTAGGTGTTGTCGGTGCGGTCGTGCATGACGGCGGTCGCGGTCGGGTAGGGATCGACGACCACCAGCATCTCGAGCTTGTCGAAGGCCTTCTTCATGTCCGGACCGCGCGTCTGCGAGTTCGGCGCATGGCCCCAGAAGAACACTGCCTTCAGAGTGTCCGGCTGATCGAGGTTCTGCTTGTCCTCGAGCACGCCATCGCACCACCGCGACAGCGGGATGCCGGCGGCTTCCATCAGCTTCTTGTCCTTGAAGCGGCTGAGCAGGTAGTCGTAGGGGACATCCCACACGCGGGCCCAGTGCTTCCAGGCGCCTTCGGCCAGGCCATAGTACCCTGGCAGCGTGCCCGGCTCGACGCCGAAATCGGTCGCGCCCTGGACGTTGTCGTGACCACGGAAGATGTTGGCCCCGCCTCCTGCTGTGCCGATATTGCCGAGCGCCAGCTGAAGGATCGAGTAGGCGCGCACGTTGGCGTTGCCGACAGAGTGCTGCGTGCCGCCCATGCACCAGATCAGCGTGCCGGGCTTATTGGTGGCCAGCGTGCGAGCCACGCGGCGGAGCTGCGAGCCCGGAACGCCGGTGACGTTCTCGACCTCCTCAGGCGTCCACTTCTTCACCTCCTCGCGCGCGAACTCCATGCCCCAGACGCGCTTGTCGATGAAGTCCTTGTCCTCCCAGCCATTCTCGAAAATGTGCCAGAGGATGCCCCAGATCAGCGCGATATCCGTGCCGGGCCGGAAGCGCACGAACTCCGTCGCGTGGGCCGCCGTGCGCGTGAAGCGCGGATCACAGACGATCAGCTGCGCGTTGTTCTGCTCCTTGGCCTTGAGCAGGAACTGCACCGAGACTGGGTGCGCCTCGGCCGCGTTGCTGCCGATCATGAAGATCGACTTGGAGTTCTGAATGTCGTTGTAAGAGTTGGTCATCGCCCCGTAGCCCCAGGTCTGGGCAACGCCGGCGACAGTCGTCGAGTGACAGATGCGGGCCTGATGGTCTCCGTTGTTGGAGCCCCAGAAGGCGTAGAACTTGCGGAAGAGGTAGGCTTGCTCGTTGGAGAACTTCGCAGATCCGAGGAAATACACTGAATCCGGACCGGAGGTCTCGCGGATCTGCAACATCTTGTTGCCGATCTCTTCGATCGCCTGATCCCAGCCGATGCGCTCCCACTTTCCGCCGACGAGCTTCATGGGATACTTCAGGCGGCGGTCGCCGTGGGCGTGCTCGCGGACCGAAGCGCCCTTGGCGCAATGGGCACCGAGATTGAGCGGGCTGTCGAAACCGGGCTCCTGGCCGATCCAGACGCCGTTCTGCACCTCGGCTACGACGGTGCAACCGACCGAGCAGTGCGTGCAGACGGATTTCCTGATTTCGACGTTGCCGGCGGCAGCGGTCGGGGCGGCAGCCTCGGCCTTCTGGACCCGGCTCGTCACGAGCGCGGACGCCGCGGCCAGTCCACCGATGGCTAGTCCCGAATTGCGCAGGAACGCCCGCCGGTCGACGGTCCGTTCGGTCCCGACTTGGAGGACCGACGAGAGACGCGCGCGACTTGCGGCTCCGGTCGCCTTCTTCCTCAGCATGATGATCTCCTTAGCAAATCTGCGGTCGGCCAAGCCGAAGCTGGCAGCACGGCCGCCTGTGGCAGATCAGAACTTGGCGAGTTCGTAGTAGCGTTTGACGTGGTCCGTCTCCCGGTAGAGGCCGGTGCTCTTCTTGGCCTCTGTCGCGGTGGCGGGGCTTCCGGCGGCAACGGCTGCGCCGCTCGCGGCCACGCCAGCCGCTGCGAGCTTGAGAAATCCGCGGCGGTCGGTAATCGCCTTTTCGTCGTCCTGTTTCCTCATCGCTTGCTCCTAGGCTCTGACTTGCTCACTGAACGGGTCTTGACGGGCTCAGACGAGAGCGAAGGCACTTTCCTCGATTTCGAGGAAGGTGCCGCCCACCGCGCCGAGTGCTGAAAAGAGAACGGAGGTTCTGGCTTCCTGCAAATCACGGAAGAAGTAGGGCGCCCAGCAGTCGATGTGCGTTTCGAAGAACTGCTTCTGCTCGGCGAGCGAGGCCGGGGCACCGAAGGTGCCATCGATCAGCCCCGCCATGATCTCGAGCAGTGACGCGATGTGGTCCTCAGGCTCGCGGATGTTTGGGTCGCGCTCGATACCGAGCCGGGCCATGTCCTGCCTGAGCTTGGCCAATGGCTTCTCGTGCAGGAAGCCTGTCAGGTAATAGGAGCCGTAGGGAACGAGCTCGCCGCGCGGCAGCCCGATAAACAGGACATTGTACTCGTCGGCAACTTCGGCTGGCTGGCTGCGGGCAGCGATATGCGCGAACGTGGCGATGGCGCGCCCGAGAGCTGACTGATCGCCTTGGAGCGCCGCGGCAGTTTCGAGGTCCGACTTCCCCGGTGGGGCGGACAGGAAGCGTGCAATCAGCCGATAGAGTTGAGCGCGCAGAAGGTCCTCGGGCTCAACAGGCGCCTCATCCTCACTCCGTACTGCCGCAACCGGCATCCCAATCGCCCCCTTTCGCTCCAAAAGAGATCGAACGGGCGCACTGAGTGCCCCGCCCTGCTCGCCCATGATGCATCTGCCGCGCAAATTTGCAATACTGAACGCCACAGAGATTTCGGCAGGTAATTTCAATTCCGATGACAGATGATCAGTAAAAAATATGGAGGCTTCGTGTTCGATTAGTTTGCTAAGGGTTACAGCTGCGGAAGCATTACTCTATTGATCGGATTAGACTTTCGGAGATACCTGGTATTCCTGTCGGGGTTGTGAATTGAAGATGTGCCCGTTTGAGGGGTAATGCCGGCTGCGTCGCCGGAGATGCTTGATCAAATTGAGCGCTGATATAGGTTGTGGCGCACCCCCTCGGGTCTTGGGAAGGTTGCTCGATGTTTGTGCACGACGCCCGCACGACGAAGGCCTCGATGGTCGATCCTTTCGGTCGGCACGTGAGCTATTTGCGGGTGTCCGTGACGGACCGCTGCGATTTCCGCTGCGTCTATTGCATGTCCGAGCACATGACCTTCCTGCCGAAACGGGATCTGCTGACACTGGAAGAGCTCGATCGCCTCTGCTCGGCCTTCGTCGCGAAGGGGGTGACGAAACTCAGGATTACCGGCGGCGAGCCACTGGTGCGCAAGAATATCATGTGGCTGTTCCGGGCCTTGTCGCGGCATCTGCAGGACGGCAGCCTGGAAGAGCTGACGCTGACGACCAACGGCAGCCAGCTCCCCAAGTACGCTGCGGACCTTGCGGCGTGCGGGGTCAGGCGCGTGAACGTCTCGCTTGATACCTTGGAGCCGGATCGGTTCAGGGCGATCACCCGCTGGGGCGATTTCGGGCAGGTCATGGATGGTCTCGCCGCGGCGGAGAAAGCCGGGCTGGCGATCAAGCTCAATGCGGTGGCGCTCAAGGGCGTCAACGAGGACGAAATCGAGAACATGGTCCGCTTCGCCCATGATCGCGGCTGGGATCTGACCTTGATCGAGACGATGCCGCTCGGTGAGATCGACGGCGACCGGACGGACCAGTATCTGCCGCTGTCGATCGTGCGGGCCCGGCTCATGGACCGCCTCACTCTCGAGGAGATCCCGTATCGGACCGGCGGCCCCGCTCGCTATGTCCGGGTGGCGGAGACGGGTGGCCGGATTGGGTTCATCACGCCGATGACGCACAACTTCTGCGAGAGCTGCAATCGGGTGAGGCTCACTTGCACAGGCACACTTTATATGTGCCTCGGGCAGGAGGACGCTGCCGACTTGCGCACGCCTCTGCGCAACAGTCCCAATGATGCGCAGCTTGCTGCCGCTATCGACGAAGCCATCAGCCGGAAACC
>JAEZHL010000055.1 GCA_023416575.1 Pseudomonadota bacterium | reverse complement strand
GCTCGCTGGGATATTGGCCGCATTCTGGGGCATTCTGCTCGGATTCCCTGTGCTGCGGCTGCGGGGGGACTATCTCGCCATCGTCACTCTGGCATTCGGTGAGATCATCCGCCTCGTTCTCATCAATTGGATTGACCTGACCGGCGGATATGCGGGCATCTCGGGCATTCCCCGCCTGACCTTCTTCGGCATTCCCTTCAATGCCAGCGACCAGGGTTTCGCGGCGGTGTTCGGGCTCGAGTTCAGCCCGCTCTACCGCACGATCTTTCTCTACTACATCATCCTGTTGCTCGCGCTGCTGACCAACTGGGTGACCATAAGGCTGCGCCGGCTTCCGGTCGGCCGTGCTTGGGAAGCGCTCAGGGAGGACGAGATCGCCTGCCGCGCGCTCGGCATCAATACCGTGACGACGAAGCTGACCGCATTCGCGATCGGGGCCATGTTCGGGGGCTTCGCCGGAGCGTTCTTCTCGGCGCGCCAGGGATTCATATCGCCTGAATCCTTCGTCTTCATGGAGAGCGCCGTCATCGTCGCCATCGTCGTGCTCGGCGGCATGGGCAGTCAGTTCGGCGTCGCGCTCGCTGCCGTGGTCATGATCGGGGGAACGGAGATCCTGCGCGAGCTCGAATGGCTGAAGATGATCTTCGGTCCGGATTTCGATCCGACGCAATACCGGATGCTGCTGTTCGGCCTGGCGATGGTCGTCGTCATGATCTGGAAGCCCCGCGGCCTGATCTCCAGCCGCGCGCCATCGGTGTTCCTGAAAAACCGCGCAGCGATATCGGCCGAGCACGTGAAGGAGGGGCACGGATGATGCGGGGGCACGCCGATCCGCTGCTGACCGTTGAAAATGTCACGATGCGCTTCGGTGGTCTCGTCGCCGTCAACAACCTGTCCTTCGTCGTGGGGCGCGGCGACATCACCGCCATCATCGGGCCGAACGGTGCCGGGAAGACCACGGTCTTCAATTGCATCACGGGGTTCTACAAGCCGAGCAGCGGCCGTATTTCCCTGGCCTATCCCGTCGCGGCAACGGCCGAGGAGATCGATGCGCTGACCGGGACCGGTGAGCGCTGGGCCACGCGCGATGACCGGGGGCTGTTCCTGCTCGAGCGCATGCCGGATTTCCAGATCGCGGCGCGGGCGCGGGTCGCGCGCACGTTCCAGAACATCCGCCTGTTCTCCGGCATGACCGTTCTCGAGAACTTGGTCGTCGCCCAGCACAATCCGCTCATGCGCGCGTCCGGATTCTCACTGCTCGGCCTCTTCGGCGCGGGTAGCTACCGGGCAGCGGAGCGGGCGGCCATCGAGCGAGCCTGCCATTGGCTGGAGAAGATCAATCTGATTGACCGCGCCGATGTTTCCGCGGGCGAGCTCGCCTATGGCGATCAGCGGCGGCTGGAAATCGCCCGCGCGATGTGCACGGAGCCGGTGTTGCTGTGCCTCGACGAGCCGGCCGCGGGTCTCAATCCGCGCGAGTCGGCGGAGCTCAACGCGCTCCTACGGTCAATCCGGGACGAGCAGCAGACGTCCGTTCTCCTCATCGAGCACGACATGAGCGTCGTGATGGAGATCTCCGATCACATCGTCGTGCTCGAGTACGGCACCAAGATCGCCGACGGAACCCCGGACGAGATCCGCAACGACCCGAAGGTGATCGCGGCATATCTTGGCGTCGAGGACGAAGAGGTGGAGCAGGCCGAGGCGGAGGTGGGAATTTGAGCGAGCCACTGCTTTCGGTAAAGGGTGTCACCACCTACTACGGCAACATCATTGCGCTGCGCGGCGTGGACCTCGACGTCAATCAGGGCGAGATCGTTACCCTGATCGGCGCCAACGGTGCTGGCAAGTCGACGTTGATGATGACGATCTTCGGCAATCCGCGCGCGCGGGACGGCAGGATCATCTATGGCGGCACCGACATCACGCGCATGCCGACCCATGAGATCGCGCGCATGCGTATTGCCCAATCACCGGAAGGGCGGCGTATCTTCCCGCGCATGACGGTGCTCGAGAACCTGCAGATGGGCGCCGAGGTCAACGGCCTCAAGCATTTCAGCGAGGATCTCGAACGTGTGTGCGCGCTGTTCCCGCGTCTCAAGGAGCGGCTCGATCAACGCGGCGGCACGCTTTCGGGCGGTGAGCAGCAGATGCTGGCGATCGCTCGCGCGCTGATGGGCAGACCCAAGCTGCTGCTGCTCGACGAGCCCTCGCTCGGGCTGGCCCCCTTGATCGTCAAGCAGATCTTCCAGGTGCTGCGGGATCTCAATCGCCGGGATGGTATGACGATCTTCCTCGTCGAGCAGAATGCCTTCCACGCCCTCCGGCTCGCGGATCGCGGCTACGTGATGGTGAACGGACTGATCACGATGACCGGGACGGGGCGCGAGCTGTTGGCACGCCAGGAGGTCCAGGCGGCCTATCTCGAGGGCGGGCGGCATTGAGGAGGAGCTGTTGATGCCCGAGTGGCTCTACGTTTCGAGCGAGAATGGATTGTGGGTTTTCACACTGCTCACCGTCATTCTCGGCGGCTCGGCGGCGTGGGTGACTGGCAAGGCGATTGCGCAGACCTGGCGTCCGTTCTGGCAGGTGCCGGTGTATGCGCTGCTGCTGACGGCAGGCGTTCGCTTCCTTCACTTTGCCTTGTGGGAGGAACCGCTCACGCCGCTGCGAAACTGGCTGGTCGATTTTCTCGTACTGTTTATTCTTGCTGTGGTGGGTTTCAGGCGGATGCGAACGATCCAGATTGCAACGCAGTACTCCTGGATTTTCACATTCGCCGGTCCATTCAACTGGCGCCGAAAAGCCAGTTCAGATGCCACTTGAAGGTTTCGATTCCGGGTGACTTAGATCCGGATTCGGAGGAATATCGGGCGTCAGGAGGATACGCCTGAAGGGTGCCACAAGTGCACCTCTGGAATGGGTGCCAATATGTGTCCGTCAATAGGGAGATTTCCATGAGAAAAGTGTGGTTGTCAGGGTTCGCTCTGGCGGCGGGCGTCGTGCTTGCGGGCACCACGGCCAGCGCTCAAATCAAGATCGGCATCGGTGGACCTTTCACCGGTCCGAACGCAGCATTCGGCGCGCAAATGAGGAACGGTGCCGAGCAGGCGGCTGCCGACATCAATGCGGCCGGCGGCATCAATGGCCAGAAGATCGAGCTCTCCTTCGGTGACGACGTGTCGGATCCCAAGCAGGGCGTCTCGGTGGCGAACAAGTTCGTCGGCGATGGCGTGAAGTTCGTGATCGGCCACTTCAACTCCGGCGTGAGCATGCCGGCTTCTGAAGTTTATGCCGAGAACGGCCTCTTTATGCTCACCCCGGCGTCGACGAACCCGACCGTCACGGAGCGCGGTCTGTGGAACGTCCTCCGGATTTGCGGTCGTGACGACCAGCAGGGCATGGTGGCCGGCAAGTACATTACCGACAACTTGAAAGGCAAGAAAGTCGCCGTCGTCCACGATAAGACGACGTACGGCAAGGGCTTGGCGGACGAGACGAAGAAAGCCATCAACACGGCTGGCGTGAAGGAAGTCCTCTACGAGGGCGTGAATACCAACGAGAAGGACTTCTCGGCGCTCGTTTCCAAGATCAAGGCCGCCGGGGCCGATATCGTCTACTGGGGTGGCCTGCATACGGAGGGCGGCCTGATCGTACGGCAGATGCGCGATCAGGGCGTTCAGGCTGTGTTGATGTCCGGTGACGGCATCGTGACGGACGAGTTCGCAGCGATCGCCGGCCCGGGCGTCGTCGGCACCCTGATGACGTTCGCACCCGACCCGCAGAGGAAGCCCGAGGCGGCCGAGGTGGTGAAGAAGTTCTTGGCCAAGAACTTCAAGCCGGAGGCGTATACGCTCTATTCGTATGCCGCTATGCAGATCATCGCGCAGGCGGCGACCGAGGCGAAGTCGCTCGATCCCAAGAAGGTCGGCGAAGTGACGCGCTCCGGCAAGGTCTTCAAGACCGTCCTCGGCGATATCAGCTTTGATAAGAAGGGCGACCGTACGGACGCCGATTACACGATGTACGTCTGGAAGAAGATGACCGACGGCAAGATCAGCTACGAGCAGATGTAAGCTGACAGACACGACGCGTTCAAATTGAAAGGGGAGGCGATCCAGCCGGGTCGCCTCCCCTTCGTCGTTCGTAGGCGTAAGGACCGGCCCGGCGGACCGGCCTTTTCAGCGGCCTTGAGACTGCGCCATGAATTCCGCCATCAGATGGCGCTCACAATGGCGGAGCGCCTCCGGCACCGGACGGCCGGCAATCGAGTAGGAACGGATGCGATCCTGCACGCGCGCGTAGTAGTCGAGCAGATCGTCGCAGTCGTCGATTTCGGCGATGAGTTCGAAACAATCGTCCGGAAGCTTCTCGGCGCGTTTGCCCATAGACTTCTCCATGAACTGCTTTCCTCCTGCCCCCAAATTGCCATTGCTGCTCCGCAACGAAACGGAAGGTGCAGTGGCAGCGGATTTTTTCGGCCCTTTGGCCGCAAACATAGTGCAACGCAAAACAATTTCGCACTTTCCGCTATTTCCAGCAGATAGTTAACGGGTGCGGAAGGTCAAGGTTTCAGCCCTCAATTTGCTCGCTCAGTTTTTGTGCAGCGTTGGCGCGACCCGAGCGGACATTATGGAACTGTATCAATGGTCGCGATTAGGGTGTTTGCTGTGGAAGCGAGTTGCGTAAGACGCATCCTGAACACATACTCGCAACACGGCTCGCGTAGCCGATAATAGCCAGTACAGGGCAGTCGAGGGAGAGAGACGATGACGCTCAGACGCCGCCAGTTCCTCAAGGGAGTGGCGACAGCCGGCGCAGCCGCCGGTGCCGCAACGCTTGCGAGTCCGGCAATCGCGCAGGGCAAAATAGAATGGCGCATGGTGACAACGTGGCCCAAGAATTTCCCTGGCCAGGGCACCAGCGCCGAGCGTTTTGCAAAAAACGTCGGTGAGGCGACTGATGGCCGTTTGACCATCAAGGTCTACGCTGCCGGCGAGATGGTGCCCGCCTTCGAAAGCATCGACGCCGTGATCCGGGGCGCTGCCGACTTGATGCACGCCACGCCGTATTACTGGCCCAACAAGAGCAAGGCGCTGAACTTCTTCTCGACCGTGCCATTCGGTATGACGACGTTGGAGATCGATGCCTGGATAAACTTCCTCGGCGGCCAGGAGCTCTGGGACAAGCTTTACGACCAGTTCGGCCTCAAGCCTTTCCATGGCGGCTCCACCGGAGTGCAGATGGGCGGCTGGTTCAACAAGGAGATCACGAACGTCGACTCGGTGAAGGGCATGAAAATGCGCATCCCGGGGATCGGCGGCGAAGCGCTGCGCAAGATCGGGATGACGACGCTCAACCTGCCAGCTGGTGAGATCTTCGCGGCACTGCAGTCGGGCACCATCGACGCCACCGAGTGGGTGGGGCCGTACAATGATCTGGCGCTCGGGTTCTACAAGGTGGCGAAGTATTACTACTGGCCCGGCATGCACGAGCCCGCCACGCAGTCCGAGATCACCGTCGACAAGAAGAAGTTCACGGCGCTGCCGAAGGACATCCAGCGCATCTTCGAGGCCTGCTGCCGCGCCGACAACAACCTGTTCACGTCGGAGTTCAACGCTCGCAACGGCGCTGCACTCGAGACGCTCATCCGGCAGCACAACGTGCAGCTCAAGCGGCTGCCGAATGACTTCCTGCAGGCTTACGGCAATGCGGCCGGCGAAGTCATTCAGGAGATGCGTGACAGCGGCGATCCGATCACGAAGGAAGTGGTTGAATCGTTCCTGAAGGCACGGCGCGACCTCATGAACTGGAGCCGGATCGCCGACCAGGGCTTCATGAACGCGCGCTTGCTGGATATCAAGTTCCCGACCTGATCGGATTGCACGAAAAGAGTCATGAGGGCGACCGCCCTCATGGCTCTGCCACTGTCATGCTCTTTAAACGCGCCTATGCAGATCGGCGATTGCGCCGAAACGGCGCCGTGCCGAGCGCGTACATGATCGCTCGGCCCGTCATTCTGCCGCTGGCCTTGCCCGCCCGTGCCGATCGACGCCGGCACGAGGGAGCTGGAGCTGGGACCAGGCGCGGTTCAGTCGAAGACGTGCAGGCCCTGGACGAGCATCGCCAACCCGACGATCAGCATGGCCATGTGAACGAGCATTGCGCCCTCCTTGGCCATGGCGCTTTTGATGATGCCCGGTTTGTCCCGCCGATCAATCAGCTTGAAAAGCAGGAAAGCTGTCGCCAGCCAGATGGCGAGTAGGCCGACACCGATTTCGACGCTCGTCAAATCGCTCATGGTTGATCGCCCTACTGCTTTTTCGAGAATGGGTCGTCCTGCTCGACGGGTATTCCGTCGTCGTCGAACTTGAAGCCCTGGTCCTGGATGAATTCGCCGATGCCGCTCTTCGCCTCGCCCGCGGGCGCCGTTTGCGCAGCGGGTTGACTGAAGAGCTTTTTCGGCAGCCAGGTTGCCGTGCCCGGGAAGGCCCAGACGAGCCCGAGTGCAAACAGCTGCAGGGCAACGTAGGGGATCGCTCCCGCCCAGATCTGTCCCGTGGTCACGACCGGGGGTGCAACCCCGCGCAGATAGAAAAGCGTGAAACCGAACGGCGGCGTCATGAAGCTCGTCTGCAGGTTCATGCCTATCATGACGCCGATCCAGATGGGATCGAGGCCGAGCATGATGAGCGGCGGCCCGCAGATCGGCAGCATGATCAAAATGATCTCGAACGTGTCGAGGAAGAACCCGAGCACGAACATGATCGCCATGACCGCCAGCATGGCGACGAAGGCACCGCCCGGCAGGCTGTGAAGCGCCTGCTCGACCATGTGCTCGCCGCCAAGGCCGCGGAAGGTCAGGGAGAACAGCGATGCGGCGAGGACGATCACGAAGATGATCGATGTCGTGACCATCGTGCCGAGGGCGGCATAGCGGATGGTAGCGAACGAAAGCCGTCGGTTCATCACGGCGAGCAGCATGGCGCCGATGGCGCCGACCGACGCGGATTCGGTCGGCGTCGCAAAGCCGAGGAGAATGCTGCCCAGAACTGCGACGATCAGGATGAGTGGCGGCACGAGGACAGACAGCACGCGATACGGCAGCCCCGTGCGGTCCTTATCCGTCATCACGAGCGCCGGGACCGTCTCTGGCTGGAAAATGGCTTTGTAGATGATCCAGAGCAGGAACAGCCCGACGAGGATGAAGCCCGGAACGAGAGCCCCGGCAAACAGATCGCCGACCGAAATCGGAGCAGGGGCGAAGTTGCCGAGCCTGAGTTGCGCCGTCTGGTTGACGCCGGCGAGCAGATCGCCCACGAAGATCAGCACCGTTGACGGTGGAATGATCTGCGCCAGCGTCGACGAGGCCCCGATGGTGCCGGTCGCGAGCCGGGGGCAATAGCCGGCGCGGAGCATCGCGGGCAGACTGATGAGGCCCATCGTGATGACTGTTGCGCCAACGACTCCCGTCGAGGCGGCAAGCAACGCGCCGACCAGGATGACGGAGAACGCGAGGCCACCCCGCAGCGGGCCGAAAAGCTGCCCCATCGTGGTGAGCAAGGCTTCGGCGAGGCCGGATTTTTCCAGAACCAGCCCCATAAAGATGAACAATGGGACTGCGACCAGCACGTCGTTGGTCATCACGCCCAGGTAGCGCAACGGCAAACTGTTCAGGATGGCGTAATCGAAGACGCCGAACTGGTGGCCGAGGAAAACGAAGAACAGGGATGTTCCGGCCAGCGTCAGGGCAATCGGATAGCCGATGAGCAGCGTGCCGAGCACCGACAGGAAAAGGAAGATCGAAAGAATGTCGCCGAGACTGAGGGCTGAGAGCATGGTCGGACCGACTCGCGGGCTGTTGGAGGGGATGGCGGGGCCAGTGCGGCCGCTGGGTCAGTCGACTGTTGGCGCCGGAGGCACGAGATCGGGGCGGCCCGCGATGACGAGTGCGCTGCGGGCGCAGATCGCAAGCCCTTGCAGCAGCATGAGCGCGCAGAATCCAAGAATCATGGTCTTCAGGAGATAAAGGCCCGGCATGCCGCCGACCTGCGGCGACTCCTCTCCGAGCTGCCAGGATGCCGCCACGTAGGGCCAGGCGTAGTACCAGAGCACGAAAATCCACGGGAAAAGGAATACGACCGTCGACAAGAGGTCGATCCAGGCCCGCGTCCGCTCAGGGCGGCTGGCGTAGACGATGTCGACCCGGACGTGCCGGTTCACCATCAGTGTAAAGCCCGAGCCCAGCATGAACGCGACCGCATGCGTCCACACGAAAAGCTCCTGCAACCAGATGAAGCCGGTGTGGAAGGCGTAGCGGATGACGACCACCGTGGCGCATATGAGCACTGTTGCCAGCGTCAGGTAGGCCACTGTTCGGCCGATCGCGCCGTTGATGGATTCCGCAAGGCGCACGAAGCCAGCCAGTGCGTGCATAATCGTGTCTCTCCCCGTGACATTTCTTGTTTTGCAGAACTGTAACAGCGGATTGCGGAGAGCGGCAACACGAGATGCAACGAACCCTGACTTCAGGTCAGAGTATTTCGGTGGCAGGAAATTGGTCTGTCGGCAGCTAGCGGAGCGTCAGTTGCCGAATAGAAGGTCGAAGATGGTCTTCGGCTGTGCGGACCGGCGCTGTTGCTGGCTGCGCGAACTGGGCGGTGATTGTCCCCAGTTCTGATTCCAGGGCGCCCAGGACGGTCCGCCGAACGGGCTGCGATCCTCGGCCGGACGGCGCTCCGCCACCACGTCCTTCGGCCTGACGTCGCGAAGCGCGATGACATCCGTGACGCCATCGATGCTTTCGACCGTCACCGTCCCTTCGTTCCACATCCAGTTCGATTCGCGGTCGCCCTGGCGGTGGAGCTGGAGGCTGATGACGCGCTGGGCGGAGAGATCCACGATTGCGATCTGCTCGACCGGCTCGGGCCCATCACGCCCTTCAGCATTACCGGCACTATAACGGAGGAGACCGATCCCTTTCAGTGGGCCGTCCTTCAATTGCCACTCGAGAAGGCGCGGTTCGCCGGGACCTGCCATCTCGAGCGGAACCTGCATCTTCTGCTTGCCCTCGAGATAGGCGACGTAACGCTTGTTCCGCGCGAGGACGCGCCAGCCGTCGATGCCGGCGGAGGTCAGCTCGCCCTCGGCATCCGGCTGCGCGTTCATCTGCTGCAGGGCGGCACTGGCCTCGCGATGCACCAGACTGAGGGAGACGGCTCTGCGGAAACTGGCAATGGCTGCATCCGTGCGGCCGAGGGCTTGCTCCACTTCACCCTTCGCCCATTGGACGTCGGCATTGTTGGCGTCGATGCGGAGCGCCTTCTCGATCTCGGTCAAGCC
>JAEZHL010000006.1 GCA_023416575.1 Pseudomonadota bacterium | reverse complement strand
TCGCTCCACCTGTTCCTGCCGGTCGTGGCGCCGTTGTTGATGGATGCGGCGGGTGCCGATCCGACGTCCTATGGCTGGATCGCGGGGGCTGCGGGTCTCGGCTCGATCTGGCTCTACATGTCCAATCACGGCTTCACGCCGGCGCTGGGTCCGCTGCGTGCCTTGCGGGTCGGCGCGCTGATCGCCGTCTTGGGCGCGGCGCTCGTCATGGGCGCGACCGTGCCGCTGATGGTGGTCGGGGCGGTGCTGATCGGCTTTGGCTATGCGACCTCGACGCCGGCCGGCAGCCAGATCCTTGCGGACCACATTCCCAAGCATCAGTGGTCGACGATTTTCTCGCTGCGGCAAGCGGGCGTGCCGCTTGGCGGTGTCATCGCCGGAGGGGCCGGTGCATGGCTGATCGCCCAGTTCGGCTGGCGCCCTGCGTTCGTGCTGATCATCCTGATCTCCCTCATGTTCGCCGTGCCGCTGTTGCTGGCGCCCAGCCGGTTCAATACGAGCCGCCCATTGAACGCCTTCCGCCTCGGTGCGCTCTTTGCGCCCTCAAACCTGAAGCGGCCTTTCCGCGCCCTGACGCTGGGGCCCGGTCTCGTGCGTCTGGCGCTCGCCTGCGTCGGCTTCGCGACGGTGCAGAGCGCCTGCTTCTCCTTCTTCGTGATCTACCTGCACGCCGGACTGGGCTATGGCCTCACCCTGGCCGGCGCCCTGTTCGCGGCGCTGCAGGGAGCCAGTGTTCTCGGTCGTATCGTCTTCGGCATCGTGGCCGACCGGGTCGGATCGCCGCGTCCGGTATTGATCGTGCTGGCCGTCTGCTCGTCGATGTCCGCCCTGATGCTGGCGGCGCTCGACCCCGGTCATGACGCGCCGTTCCTGTTCGCGGTGGCGGTGATCGCCGGCAGCTCGGTGGCGACCTGGAACGGCCTCTACCTTGCGGAAGCCGCCAGCCTCGCGCCCCCCGATGCGGTCAGCGAGGTTACGGCGGGGACGACGTTCTTCGTGTTCCTCACCTACACGGTGTCGCCGCCAGTGTTCGGTGTTCTGATCAGCACGTTCGGCTACGAGAGCGCGTTTATCGCGGCTGCCGTCGGCGCCGCGTTCTCAGGCGTCGTTCTGCTGCTCGGGTTCCAGGGGAAGCCGAAGGCGACGAGCAAGGCGGCGGGATGAGCGCGCTAGCCGGGGTCTCGGCCCGCGAGCTCGGTCGCGGGCTCCCCGCCTGGTGATCCGGACGTGGTGCAGGGCTCCTCGGTTGGCATCCAGGAAGTGTTGTTGAGGAACAGCTCGCAGCGCGTGAAGACCGTGCCGCGGTGCGTGCTCATGCAGATGACGTCCCCGAGACGGTAGGTGCGATCGCGGTAACGGCAGCGGCACGGGATGGGCAGGCCGGTCCAGCCGTCGATGACCTGCCCTGGCGTGATGCGCGGATCGGGTGCAGCTGGCTGGCCGGGCTCGGACCGGGCCGTGGTAGCGGCGCTGGTGGCCGCAAGCAGGGCGATCACCAGGGGAGCAGACAGAAGATGTCGCCGGGCTACCCCATGACGGGGCAGGTTAGCAGGGTGTACGCCCTAATTCAAAGGCGGTCGCAGCGGCGCTTCTCCAGAAGAGGTGCGACCTGGATCAGGATCGTGGCCGTGAACATGAGGCCCGCGCCGATCCAGCCGATCAGCGAGAGCCGCTCGCCGAGCAGGATGGCACCGGCCGCCGCCGCGAACAGCACCTCCATGCTGACCAGGATGGCCGCCTCGGTCGGGGGTGTATCCTTCAGCGCAATGGCGAGGATCGTGAAGGTCAGCGCGCTCGACAGGACGCCGACGAAGGCGATCGAGGGCAGGGCGTTGTAAAGTCCGTCCAGCGTGATCGGCTCGGCGGCGATGGCGATGATGCCTGCACACACGGCGACGACCGCAAACTGAAGGGCCGTGAACGCGACGGGGCGGCCATAGGGCGTCCCCATGCTGGTGAATATCATATGCAGGCCCCAGATGACGGCCGAGAGGGCGATGAGGCCATCACCAGTGGAGAAGCCGCCGATGGTGCCACCGCCGAGGAGCCAGATGCCGACGAATGCGAGCGCGACGGCCGGCATGACGAAGCGCGCCGGTCGGCGGCGGAAGGCGATCCAGGCTATGAACGGCGTCGCGACCACATAGAGGCTGGTGAGGAAACCAGCATTCGTGACCGTTGCGGTGATGAGTCCCGTCTGTTGCAGACCCGCCGCGACGAAGAAGGCGAGGCCGGCAGCCAGTCCCGCCTTCAACAGCCCGGGCGAGAAGGGCAGTCCGGTGCGGCGCGCCTCGAGGAGGGCGAGTGGGAGCAGGCACAGCGCCGCCACGGAGCCCCGCGCGGCGATGAACAGGAACGGCCCGATGCTCTCCATCGCCGTCTTCTGGAAATAGAAGGCCGTGCCCCAGACGACGGCGGCGAACAGCAACAGCAGATCTGCTTTGAGGCGGCGCATGAGAGGCAGGTCATAGAGGCAGGGCAGAGCCAAAGCAACGGGCGAACGGCTTGCCGGTTACTCAGTCGCTGAATGAAGCGGGGACGGGCGCTGGACAAGACAGAGGGCGAGGCCTAACTGCCTTGCGGCCCCAACCTTCAGGATCTGCTCCATGCCCGCCGCCTTCGTGTCGTGGCCCCATGTCGCCCCGATCATCCTGCTCCTTGCGTCCAACGTGTTCATGACATTCGCATGGTATGGACACCTCAAGTTCAAGAGCACACCGTTGCTGATCGTTGTCCTCGCGTCATGGGGGATCGCGTTCGTGGAATACTGTCTCGCCGTGCCGGCGAACCGCATCGGCCACGGGGTCTATTCCGCCGCTGAGCTGAAGACGATGCAGGAGGTGATTACGCTCGCGATCTTCGCCGGCTTCTCGGTGTTCTATCTCGGCGAGGCATTGACGTGGCGCCACGCCGCCGGCTTCGTCCTGATCGCGGCGGGTGCCGGTCTCGTGTTTTCGGCAAAAGCCTGACGCGGGGTATCGGATCAGTCCGTGAACCGGCGGGCGAACGAGGTCAGGATCATGGACCAGCCGCGGGACGAGGCAAGCCGCGCGCGCAAGGCATTCCCGCCTTCGGCGTGCTTTTCGAAGTTGCCGTGGGTGACTTCGATCCGGGTCGCCGGCTCCTCGAAGGACGTGACGTCGTGCTCGGGGACGAACCGGATCTCGACCTGGCTTGCCCGTCCTGCCGGCTCGGGCTGCCATTCGGGGCTGATGGCGAAGGTCAGGACCAGCCGCTTTGGCGACTCGTAGGCCAGCACCTCGCCCCAGAGGAATTTTTGGCCGGTATCGTCGACCTCGTACCAGTGGCCGCCTTTGATCGGCTCGATGGCCGCCGTCGCGAACCGGCTTTGGGAAAAGGTGTAGAGCAACGGCCACCAACGCCTGAGATCGTGGACGAAGGCCCGGAACGCTTCCTCGGGTGCCATCATCACGCGAACTGAGACTTCGACCGGCTCGATCCGCTGCTGGTTCATGATACCCAGCCAACGGCAATCAATCACACAAAGTTCCCGCCGCAGTGCGATCGAACGCGTCGCATGCGGCGGGAATGGAGAGCCCCAAAGGGGGCTCCTAGCTCGTGGCTGGTGTCCGGCCTTTCCGGAGCGCGCGCACCAAGGGAAGGACCACTGGTGACAGCAACAGGACGAAGGCCAAGACCATCAGGGTTGCAACGAGCCCGTTCGACCAGAAGATGCTCAGCGATCCCTTGGACATGATGAGCGATTGCCGGAAGGCGTCTTCCGCCTTGTCGCCGATGACCATGGCAAGGACGAGCGGCGCGATCGGGTAATCCAGCTTCTTGAATGCGTACCCGACCACTCCGAACAGGAGCGCGAGCCAGAGGTCGAACTCCTTGCTGCCGATGGTGTAGGCGCCGACGAGACAGACGACGACGATCGCCGGCCCGAAGATGCTGAACGGGATGCGCAGGATCGCGGCGAACAGCGGCACCGTCGCGAGGACGAGAATGACACCGACGATGTTGCCGAGGTACATGCTGGCGATGAGGCCCCAGACGAAGTCCGGCCGCTCGATGAACAGCATCGGCCCGGGGTTGAGACCCCAGATCATCAGGCCGCCGAGCATGACCGCCGCCGTCGCCGAGCCGGGCACGCCGAGGGCCAGCATCGGCAGCATGGCGCTGGTGCCGGCAGAGTGGTCGGCGGTCTCGGGAGAGATGATCCCTTCCGGCTCGCCTTTCCCGAAGTTGCCCGGATTCCGCGAGAAGCGTTTCGCGAGGCCGTAGCTCATGAAGGACGCCGCCGTCGGACCACCGGGCGTAATGCCCATCCAGCAGCCGACGATTCCGCTGCGCAGCAGTGCCAGCCAATGGCGCGGCATGCTGATTGCGACCTTCAGGACGTCCTTCAGCGATACGCGCGCCCGGATCCCCTCGAGACGCAACCCGTTCTCTATGGTGATGATCAGCTCGCCGAGGCCGAAGAGGCCGATGACGGCGACGAGGAAGCTGATCCCGGCAATGAGCTGGTCGAACTCGAATGTGAGACGAAGATTGCCCGAGACCGAATCCATGCCGACCGCGGCCAACGTGAACCCAATTCCAATCGCGACGATCGTCTTCAGGGGCGAGGCGCCACCAAGTCCGACGAAGCTCGCGAACGCGAGGAAGTAGACGGCGAAGTACTCAGCCGGGCTGAACTGCATCGCAAAGCGCGCGACCCAACCGGAGAGCAGCGTGATGACGACGACGCCGAGCAGCGCGCCGAAACCCGCCGACAGAAAGGCATAGCTCAGAGCCTGGGCCGCCTTGCCCTGCTTGGCCATGGGATAGCCATCGAAGGTCGTTGCGACCGAGGATGGCTCTCCGGGGATATTGAACAGGATCGAGGTCGTGGAGCCGCCGAACAGAGCACCCCAATACATGCTCGTCAGCAGGATGATGGCCGAGACGGGGTCCATCGTGAACGTCAGCGGCAGCAATAGCGACACGCCATTGGGGGCTCCAAGTCCGGGGAGGACGCCAACGAGGATGCCGAGCAGCACACCGATCACCATGAGGGCGATGTGGTGCGCCGTGAATGCTACCGTGAAGCCATGCAGAAGCGCTGCTAATCCTTCCATGAGGCCCTCTCAAAGTCCAAGCGCGTCTTCGAGCGGCCCTTTGAGCAGGGGCGTTTGAAAACCGATTTCCAGGATGAGGTACATGAAGACGGCCATCCCGATACCGACGAGCGCTGAGGAGGACCAGCGGTAGCCACCCTGAAACTTCATGCTCGCGAACAGATAGATCGCCATGCCGACGTAGAGGCCGAGCCAGAGCGAGAGCATGACCAAGCCAACGATCGGGAGGGAGAAGGCGACCACCGAGCGGAACTGGGCAGAGGTGAGAAAGCTCTCGCCGAGGCGCCCCCGCTGGATGAGGGTCTGGATCATGATGCCGACGCTCGCAGCAGTGACGAGCATCCCGATGTAGAAGGGGAAAGTGCCAGGTTCAGGACCGGCCACACTCCAGCCTATGCCGAACTCGAGGGAACCAAAGGTGGTGACAAGGCCGAGTGCCGCAGCGACGCCGGCCGTCACCAGCTCAGCTCCGAAGCGCGAAATCATCGACGACGCTCCAGGAAAAAAGCGGGGGCCGAAGCCCCCAGGGTAAGTGACGAGTAGGGGATCGGGGCTGGTTATTTGACCACCCAGCCTTCACGCTCGAACACCTGCTTGTTCTTCTCCTCGTCTTCGTTCACGAACTTGACGAGCTCATCGCCGGACATGAAGCGGCCGGTCTGAACGGTGCGCGTCACGTACTCCTTCCACTCCGGCGTCTCGCTCACCTTCTTGAAGAGATCGACGTAGAAGGCGACCACATCGGCCGGGACCTTGGCAGGCAGCCAGATCGTGCGCGGCATCTGGAAGCCTTCGACCGGAATACCCTGATCCTTGCAGGTGGGGATATCCGACCAGCCCATGTCGGCCGTCACCTTCGGGCCCTCGGGCAGGCGGCTCGGGCTGAACACGCACAGCGGACGAACCTGGCCGGCTTTCCACTGACCGACGTTCTCGTTCGGGTTGTTGGTGTTGGAGTCGACGTGGTTGCCAGCGAGCTGCACAGCCGCGAGGCCACCGCCGTTGAAGGGCACATAGATGAACTTCACGCCAGCCGCGTGCTCGATGATGCTCGTCAGCGTCTGGTCGGTGTCCTTGGACTGGCTGCCGCCCATCTTAAGGGTTTCGGGCTTCGCCTTCGCAGCGGCGATGTAGTCCTTGGCCGTCTTGTATTCGGAGCCGGCGTTCACCCAGAGGAGGAACTCGTCCAGCGCCAGCGCGGCGACAGGGGTGAGGTCCGTCTTCTTGAATCCGACCTTGGCGACATAGGGCAGGAGGTAGGCGTTGTTCGTTCCGAAGATCACCTTGTGGGTGTCACCGGCTGAACCGCGCGCGTAGACGTAGCCTTCCGCGCCGCTGCCACCGCCCTTGTTCGTGACGACGATCGCCTGGTCGAGCAGCTTGTTTTTAGTAATCGCCGACTGAACGACGCGCGCGAAGTTGTCGGTGCCGCCGCCGGCGCCCGAGGTCACGACGAACTCGATCGATTTCGTCGGTTGCCAGGCATGAGCTGCCGAGATGCCGAGCATCGACACTGCGGCAGCAATGCCGATCACTTGCCGAACGTGGAACATTTCCCGTTAATCCTCGTGAGGTTGGTCGTTATTGCGGCTGTTGATTCAGCCGTCGCAAACACTTGGCTCAAGATCTTCAGGCGGTTCTCTAGTTCTGCCGGTTTCGGCTGGCCGCCATCTCGATGGCGAGGCGCAGCGCAGCGCGGCTGGCGCCGAGATCCGCAATCCCCTTGCCCGCGATATCGTAGGCGGTGCCGTGCGCCGGCGTGCAGATCGGGAACGGGAAGCCCGCGATGAGGGTGATGCCGCGATCGAAGCCCATGAGCTTCATCGCGATCTGCCCCTGGTCGTGGTACATGGTCAGCACGACGTCGAAGTCGCCGCGCTTGGCGCGCAGGAACACCGTGTCCGAGGGATAAGGACCCTGGACGTTGAAGCCCATCTGCTGCGCCTTTGCGACCGTTGGCTCGATGATCTCGATTTCCTCACGGCCGAAAATGCCACCGTCGCCAGCGTGCGGGTTGAGGCCTGCAACGGCAATGCGCGGCTCGGCGAAGCCGGCGGCCTGCAGAGACGACCGGGTGAGAGCCAGCGAGCGCAGAAGGCGCTCCTCGGTGATGGCACCAGCAACGGCGCTCAGCGGGATGTGCGAGGTGACGCGCGCATTCCAGAGCTTGTCGAGGATGTTGAACTCGCTCGAGGGAGCATCGCCCCCGATCACGTCGCGGATGAAGCGGATCTCGTCATCGTAACGCGGATAGGCGAGCCGCATCGCGGCCTTGTTGAAAGGCGTGAAGAAAACGGCGCCGGCCTTCCCGGCCGCTGCATACTGGAGCGCGCGGCGGAAATTCTCGGTTGCAAACTGGCCACCCGCGAGAGTCGCCGTGCGCGGAGTGACGTCGGCAGGGTCGAGGGTCTTCAGATCGACGAAGATCGGGCGGTCCCCATCCGTCGGCAGCTCAGCTTCTGACGACACCACGCGGACATCCGGGTCGACTCCCGCGACCGCGGCGCCCATGTCGAGGATGCGCTTGTCGCCGAAAACGACGAGCTTCGCCTTGGCGCGGAACTCGGGATCCGCGATGAGACGCGCACTCAGCTCCGGGCTGATGCCGGCCGGATCGCCGAGTGCGAACGCGATTGTGGGTTGATCGACGGCGCTGCTGGATTCCATGGGGCGCTTCCCTGATAGATCCATGGTTGATGTTTTGAGCGAGTATAAGGACGCATCCTGGTCGTTCAAGTATTTTGTATGCAGAATGCAGTGCGTTGACTGATGACGGCGAACGCAGCAGGGTTGGTATTGCTGCAGAGGAGATCACTGTGATCGAGGATCCGTCAGGCAACGCCCCCCCGTCATTGATCGACGGCATGGAAGGCATGTCGCGAATCGCGCGGCGGACGCTGCACGACGAGGTCGTCGAACGTCTGCGGGACTTGATTATTCAGGGGCGGCTCGCACCGGGGACGAGAATCAACGAGGTGCAGGTCGGGGCGCTGCTCGGTGTCTCGCGCACCCCGTTACGGGAGGGCATCAAGACTCTCGCCCGGGAAGGTCTGGTCGAGAACGTTCCCTCGCGGGGTGCCATCGTAAGGCGCTTCAGCGAGGCGGACGTCGCACAAATTCTCGAAGTCCTGAG
>JAEZHL010000441.1 GCA_023416575.1 Pseudomonadota bacterium | reverse complement strand
CTCTGCCGGACAGCACGTATCAAGGCGGCCCGATGTTGTTCCTGCTCAAGCTGACCCTCACGCCTGTAATCGTTGCGCTCATGAGCATCGCTGCACGGCGATGGGGCCCCATGATAGGTGGTCTGATTATGGGGCTGCCCTGGATGACAGGGCCGATCCTGTTCTTCCTGGGGCTGGAGCACGGTGAAACCTACGTTGCACATGCTTCGACGGGGGTGCTCATCGGAGTGCTCGGGATCGCCGGCTATCTCATCGCCTATGTCTATGTAGGAAAATACGCACCCTGGCCGATCAGCCTGGTTGCAGGGGCCCTGGGCTTCGGGCTCTCGGCCTATGCGATCAGTGGCCTCGATATGTCCCTGGTCACTGCTGCCATTGTCGGGGGCGCGGGTCTTTTTGTTGCGTACTTGTTGATACCGCGGGTGAGCGAACCCGGCAGCCTCCGGTTCGTGCCGTGGTGGGATATTCCCATGCGCATGGCGGCCACAGCAGTCCTGGTCGGGATCATCACGCTTTCGGCGAACATGCTCGGACCCGAGCTCATCGGGATCGTCTCGACCTACCCGGTCATCCTCACCGTCTTGAGCACCTTCATGCACGCCCAATGGGGCTGGCTTCCGGTGGTTCATCTGGCGCGCGGCATGGCCCTTTCGCTGCTGTCGTTCGTCATGTTCTTCCTCGTGCTTGGGCTGACGGCGGAGTCACTTGGTCTCGTGTGGGCCTATGTCGCTTCGGCAGTGGCCGCACTCGTGGTCAGCTTGGTGTTGGTGTTGTCCAATCAGATCGGACGCGGTCGTTCCCCAAAGGCGACCTGACTGCAGCCCGTGGTGCGACGCCCGGCATGTGGCCGCAGAGGCTCACGTATCGCGTGACGAGCCGATCGGCAGAGTGCTCCGCGAAGGGAGCCGGCGACGCCCGCCAGTCGACCGCTGCGACCGCGGCTGCCGCTGCTGGCCATATGCGTGGTTCACGATGCGGGCAAACGAAAGATAGAGCTGTTCCAGCCGGTCGAACGAGCCACCGTCCTGGGTGATCGGCCCCGCGCTGTTGGCGATCGCCACGAGCTGCAGCGCGATGTCCTGGATCGGAATCTCGGGCGAAAGCTCGCCCGTTTTGATGGCACTTTCGATGCCCTCGATGACGAGGTTCTCCAGTACGATTCCGAACTCGGTCAGTGCTGCCCGGGCGCGCGGCCCGATGACGTCCCGCTCCATGCGCATGCGCCCGATGAGGCTCCAGGGATGGGCCGTAGTCCCGGTCGGGTTGAAGCGAAGATAGCGCTGGCGGTTCGACTCCATCATGCCGCGGACCTTCTCCTCGAAGGTCTTGTCGCTCTTCCAGTTCACTTCCCAGGCGGCGAGGATTTCATCGATGTAGCCGACGATGGCCTCCTCGGCCAGGTTCAGCTTGCTGCCGTAGTAGTAGTGGACATTGGCACGGGTCATGTCCAAGCGATCTGCAAGATCGCGAAAGCGGAAGCCTTGATAGCCATGGCGGACGAGGAGCTCGACGGCGACCTCCTTGATCCGCTCCTTCATGACGAACGCTCCGAAGATCCCGTGCTCATTCCGCCGCCTCTTGCCGCCATCTCGCATCCAGCCGACTCGTCCGGAGGAGCATAGGCAGCAACATAGGCGCTTAAGATGGCATCTTCACTCTTGCCGGGGACCAATGCATCCCCAATCACCTCGACAGGCTTAGCGCCGAAAGTCGAATGGGCCACATTCGGACGCCGCAATCGCTTGTAGAACCAATTGCGATACTTGTCCGTCCGCGCCAGCTGCGCCAGCGGAGTCCGCCGCACGGCCCCAGCTTTGAGGAGCCAGGTCACCAATCCACCCATGCCAAATCGGTAGCGCGCCCCGGTGGCGATGACGATACGGTCGAAATCCTCGAGAACTGATGGCTCGGCGCGGACGTCGCATCCCATTCGGATCTGTACGCCCTTCTCCTCGCATTCGCGGCGAAGGCCTTCGACGAACGCCAGCAAGCTGTCGGGATTGGCATCGACGCCCTGGAAGAGCGGCGCCAAGCCAGCAAGGCGGAATGCGCCGCCGATCTCCCGACTTTTCTCGAAAACCGTGACGGAATTCGTCTCCGCCATGAGCGCCGCGTAGGTGAGCCCCGCCGGCCCCGCTCCAATGACCGCAATCCGCTCACCGCTCCACCGAAGCGGCCTGCCGGCATATTCCAGCTCCCGGCCCGTCCGCGTGTTCACCAAGCACCTGAGCTGCCGGCCAGCCCGCATGCCATCGACACAGGTGTTGCAGGCGAGGCAGAGCCGAACCTGTCGGCCACGTGCAGCTTTGCCAACCCAGTCGGGATCCGCGAGAAGCGGCCGGCCGAGGGCGATGAAATCCGCTCGCCCCTCTTCGACCGCGGCAATCGCGGCTGCTGGTTCGCCGAAACGGCCGACTGCGATCACGGGGACTCGCACCACCTTTTTGACCGCCTCAGCGAAACGCAGAAACGGCGTCCGCGGGGTTGCCATCGGCGGGATCATGATGGCTGCTGTCGGCTGCGACCGGTAATGACCGCCGGTCATGTGTATGGCGTCTGCGCCTGCCTCCGCGGCCCACGTCGCAACCTCGACGGCCTCGTCGGCTCTCATGCCGCCATCGAAGAAGTCGTCACCGTTCATGCGGAAGATCACGGCGAGCCCGGGCACGGCCGCCTTGATCGCAGCCGTGATCTCGAGTCCCAATCGCGCGCGATTGCGCAGTGAGCCGCCGTAGTCGTCCAGGCGATGGTTTTCCGCCGGCGTAAGAAATTGGGAAATGAGGTAGCCGTGAGCCGCGTGGATCTCGACCGCGTCGAACCCGGCATTTGCCGCACGCTGCGCAGCGGCGACGAATGCCTCGCGCGTCCTGGCAATCCGGGCGAGGGTCATCTCTTCCGGGATGATGACCTCGGTATGCCCTTCCTGCACCGAGTGCGGGATGGCCGACGGCGCAATCGGGGTATCGCCCGCAATATCGATGCGGGTATGGCCGCCACCATGACCGAGCTGGATCGAGGCCTTGGCGCCAGCGCCGTGGATGACCTCGACGAGCCGCTTCAGCCCCGGCAGGAAGCGATCGTCATAGATGCCGAGCTCGAAATTGCGGTGCTTTCCCACCCGCTCAGGCGAGGCCATCTCGACGGTGATGAGGCCAACCCCGCCTTCAGCACGGACCTTGTAATAGGCGACCACGGCATCGGTGACGAAACCTTCGGCATCCGCTTGGCGGGTTGTCATCGGCGCCATGATCACGCGGTTCTTCAGCGCGAGTGGCCCGATGCTTCCTGGCGAAAGCAGGCGCGGCAAAGGTTTCGTCATCGACTTTTCTCGCTCGTGCGTTCAGGCTACAGCCCAATCGCGCCTTCGCGCGTCACGCGAGCCTCTTTCAACGCCGCATCGATCCGCGAGATCTCGGCGTTCGAGAGCTTCATCAGCGGTGGGCGCACCACCGCCTTGTCAAGACGGCCAAGCAGCACGAGCGCCTCCTTCATGCGATTGTGCATGTCGAGGAATGGTGGCGCATAGAAAGTGTGGGCGAGCGGGCAGATGCGATCATTGATCGCCTGCGCTTTCTTCAGATCACCTGCCTTGACGGCCTGGAACAGCGCGACCTGCAGGTCTGCGATGACGCTGCCCGCGCCGGAGAGCAAACCGTTCGCTCCGAGCGTCAGCGACGCCATCAGCCATGAGGAATGCGTGGTCAGAACGTTCACCGGCTTCGCCAGGTTCTGGAACGTGCGGATATGCTTCTCGTGCAGCATCGGCTCGTTGCACCAGTCCTTGATGGCGCCAATGGTCGGCACCGCCTCGAAAAGCTTGAGCAGCGTTTCGAAGGGATACCCGAGGCCGCTCGCCATCGGATACTGGAAGCAGATGATCGGAAGATCCGTCGCGTCAGCGATGCGCTGGTAATGAGCGATCGCCATTTCCGGCCGAAGGTGCCCACCCATTGACATGCTCTGCGGAGGGAACACCAACAGTGCGGACGCGCCCTCGCGCGCTGCCATGGCGGCAATCTTGGCTGCTTCGATGCTGCCGTCTGCGTAGACGCCATTGATGAGCGGCACCTCGTCACCAACCTCATCGAGGGACGCGGCGAGGATGCGCTGCTGCTCATCGAACGAGCACGCGTGAACCTCCGACGCGTGACCATTGACCGTCACGGCGGAAACGCCGGGCACCAGTGCGCAATCGCGCAGGTGCTTACGCGTCTGCCGCTCATCGATGGTCATATCCTCGTTGAGCGCCAGCAGCGTGGCCGGGATCACGCCTTCGAGGCGGAAATCCTTGAAGCGGGGCATGAATATTCTCCTATCGGATTTCGGTCGATCTCAGTCGTTCCACAGACCGCCGGTGACACTGATCGTCTCACCCGTGATGTAATCCGCCTGATCGGAAACCAGGAACGCGACAGCCTTCGCGATGTCAGTCGGCACCCCGGCACGGCGCAGCGGTATCGTCTTGGCCCGATCAGCCGCAAGCGGCAGCCCCTGAGCACGCCGGTCGACCTCGGACTCGTCGCGCATTTTCGTTTCGACGATGAGGCCTGGTGCAACCGCGTTGACGCGGACGCCGTGCTCGCCGACCTCGGTGGCAAGCGATTGCGTCAGCGCAACCACCGCGAATTTCGTTGCGCAATAGGCACCGTAATTCGCGGATGCGGACTTACCCATCCACGACGCGAGATTGACAACCGCGCCGCTGCCCCGCTCGATCATCTGCGGAACAACGAGGCGCGAGACGTAGAAAACGCCGTCGACGTTGACGCCGAAACCGGCGTGCCAGGCGCTTTCCGGCATCTCCAGAAGTTTACCGATCGGGCAAATGCCGGCGTTGTTGACCAGGATGTCGATGGGACCGAGCTTTTCCATCAGGGCGCCGATGCCCTTCTCCACGTCGGCCTTGACCGAGACGTCGCCAGCGGCGCTCACGACGACCTGCCCGGGCTTCGAAAGGCTTTCCGCTGTCGCCCGGGCGGCGTCGGCATCCAGGTCGAAGATGCCAACGTCGCAGCCTTCGGCGACAAGCCGCTGTGCAATGCCGCGCCCAATTCCGTGCGCTGCCCCGGTTACGATCGCTTTGCGTCCCTGGAGTCCGTACATCTGAGGTCGTCTCGCTTCGTGCTACTTCTGGGTTGATGTGAGTTCAACGAGCGGTCCAGCCGCCGTCGGCAATCAGTGTCGTCCCGGTGCAGAAAGATGATTCATCGCTCGCCAGAAACAGAATGGCGCGCGCGATCTCGATCGGCTTCCCGAGGCGCTCCATCGCCTGGCGCTGCTCCAAACCACGGCGCAATTCGGCCGGATTGGGCGCCTTTGCGAAGATCTCGGAAAAGTAGGGTGACTCGATCGTTCCGGGAGCAACGCAGTTAACGCGGATATTGGCTTTAACGTGATCCAGAGCCACTGCCCGCGTCAGGGATGCGACCGCGCCCTTCGATGCGCAGTAAGCAGCCCGATCGGTGATACCCACGACGGCGACGGTCGAGGCCGTATTGACGATGGAGCCACCGCCCTGCTTCTCCATGATCGGGACTGCGTGCTTGCAGCCGAAGAAGACGCCCTTGACGTTGACGGCCATGAGGGCGTCCCAGTCCTCCTCGCTCGTCTGGACAACCGTTCCGGCAAATCCGTACCCGGCGTTGTTGACGAGAATGTCGAGCCGACCGTAGGTCTCGGCCGTCTTCTCGATCAGGGCCTTGACCTCAGCCTCGCGCGTGACGTCGACGGCCGCGGGAGAGGCCTTGCCACCGCTGCTGACGATTTCGTCGCTGACACGGGTTGCCGCATTCAGGTCGCGGTCGGCGACCACGACCGTCGCTCCCTCACTCGCAAACAGCTTCGCCGCCTCGTGGCCGATACCGGAGCCTGCGCCCGTGATGATCGCGATCTTTCCTGAGAGTCTCATGCGTCAAACCTCCCGGCTGATATCTTACTTACCTGTTTGTCAGTATAGGGTCGCCGAATATCGCGTCAACGGAGCAGACCGCGTACTCGCATTGCATTCAGAGCATAACTGAATTGCTCTGCGTCGGTGATGGGTGATTGTCGAAGTTGGTCAGGGTATCGCCTTGATAAAGCCTTTACCCGCTCCATGAGCCGCGAGACTCACGGCTAGCCCTGGACGGAGCATTTGCTCCGTCCAGGCGTGTGCGTTCGTGCGAGGCCGATCAGGCCGGCCCCGCGGCATCAGCTGCCGTAAAACACCTTCGGCAACCAGACAGCAAGCTCAGGGAATGAGAGCAGCAGAATCAAGACGATGAACTGGCAAACGATGAAGGGGATGACACCCCAATACATCTCTCTCAGCTTCATGGTCGGTGGCGCGATGGCCTTCAGATAGAAAATCGAAGGAGCCATCGGCGGCGTGAGATAGCTCGTCTGCAGCGTGACGAGGAAGACCACGGCGAACCACAGCGGGTCGATTCCGAAGCTCTTCACCAACGGCATCGCGATCGGCACGACGATCAGCACGATCGAGATCAGGTCGATGATGAAGCCTAGGATGAACGACACGAACAGGATGATCGCCATCACGGACCAAGGCGATAGGCCGAATGTCTCGAGCACACCCTTCGTCGCCGCGAGACCACCCGAGGCGAAGAACACTCCGGCAAACATGCTGCCAGCAAGAACGATCGCCAAGATCATTGCCGTGAGCGAGACCGTCTGAAGGCTCGCTTCGTACAACAGTCTCCAGGTCATTCTGCGATAAAGGATTGCGAGCAGCAGAACGCCCGCCGAGCCACAGGCCGCTGCCTCCGTCGGCGTCGCCAAGCCCATGAAGAGCGTACCGAGCACCGTGAAGATCAGAAAGGCTGGCGGCACGATGGCGAAGAACGTGTACCGGATCTTCTCGAAGAAAGAACGCGTGTCCGGTTCGGGATCGGCGGGCGCCAGATCCGGTAACACCGCACAGGCGATGATGATGTAGAGGATGAACAGGCTCGACATCAGTAGACCGGGCAGCAGAATGCCGGCCAACAGATCACCAACCGGAAGCGCTGCGATCGGCGCGAGCACGACCACGGGCACCGATGGCGGGATGATGGTCCCCAGCGAGCCACCGCCACAGATCGTTCCGGAGATGAGAACGTTGCTGTACCGGCGCTTCAACATGGCCGGAATTGCGAGCATCCCGACGAGTGTTTCCGTGGCACCGACCACGCCGCTGGCTGCCGCGAAGATCGTGCACATGAGAAGCGCCGCGATCGCGAGGCCGCCCGGGAGCCGGCGTGTCCAGATGTAGAGCGCATCGAAGAGCCGCTCGGCGATGCCGGCGCGCTCGAGGATGGAGCCCATGAATATGAAGAGTGGGATTGCCCCCAGGACATAGTTCGTCGCGACATCGTCGACCCGCGACACGAGCTGATGCACCAGAGTATCGCCGAACCGCAGGAGCCCGAAGCCGAGCGCCGTCAGCATCATGGCGAATGCGACGGGGAATCCGAGGAAGATCAGCGCCAGGAGCGCCGGAAACATCCAAAGCACGATTTCTGTCGTCACGACCGGGCGTCCTCTCCCGAAAAGCCCATCGCGATGAGCAGGTTCTCGATCATCTTCGCCAGGCTTTGCAGGGCGAACAAGGCAAAGCCGCTCGTATAGATGACGCGATATGGCCAGATCTTGGGATTCCAGGCGGAAAGGCCGGACCCCTCACCCGTGCGGTAGACGCCCTCGACGTTCTCCGCGAGCACCATGGTCATCCAGAAGAGCATGCAGGTGAGGACGGTGTAGCCCACGGCATCGATCACGGCGATGGCGCGACGAGGGAGGCGCTGGTGAATGAAGTCGACGTTGACGTGCTGACCGACGAACAACGCGTAGGACAGGCCGAGCAGGAAGATCGTGCCCATCATCATATAGCTGAGCTCGAATGCCCAGATGGTCGGCGCCGAGAAAGCGTAGCGACTGACGACCTCGAAAACCATCGCGAGCACGAGCGGCAGCACGACCAGCGCGCCGAGCCGGCCCGACCAAAGCGATAGTTGGCCAATTAACCTGACGATCCCCATGAGCACCTCGGATAAAAACGGCGCCGCCCGGGAAGGCGGCGCCAGGGATTTCAGCTCAGCGCGTTCCCGTTGCGAAACGGAATTCGCTGATGGGCTTCACGCTCTTCATGAACGCCGCCTGGTGCTCATAGACCTTCTTGAACCAGGGGTTCGTTTCCGACTGCTTGGCAGCCCAATCGTGAGATGACTTCATCACGGCGTCGACGAGGCTCTGCTCGACCCGAACAATTTCGACGTTCGGATTCGACGTGATCTCCTTGTACGCCGAAATGTCGCTTGCCGCGTAGCCGAGATAGGTCTCCAGCAAGGTCACGCGTCCAGCGATCTCGAGCAGCTTCTTGTCGGTGTCGCCGATCTTCGCCCAGGTCTTATTGTTGAAGATGCAGTCATGGGCGCCGGACGGAGCATGCAGGCCAGGCGTGATGATATACTTCGCGATCTTATGGAAACCCTCGCTCAGGTTGGTGCCGGGGCCACCCCACTCGATCGCGTCGACCACCTTGCGCTCGAGCGCGCTGAAGACTTCCGAGCCGGGCAGCACCACGGTCGAGGCGCCCAGCATCGGTGCGATCTCGGCCCAGGAGGACGAGGTGCGCAGCTTCAGGCCCTTCATGTCCTCCGGCGTGCGAATCGGCTTGTGGGAGTGCATGAAGAACTCGGTCTCGAGCACGCCACAGGGAATGGCAACGACGTCGAACTTCTCCTTGCGCCACTGCTTCCACAGCTCGGCTCCGCCGCCGTTGTAGAGCCACATCATCATTTCTTCAGGGTTGGGTCCCGCCGGCCAGCCGCTGAAAATGGCACCTGTGCGGTCGACCGCCCAGTCGTAGCCCGGCCAGCTGTGGCCAACGTCGGCGACGCCCTTCTGCACCGTCTCCGTCACCTTCAGCGCCGGACCGAGGGCGCCTGCGGGGAAGACGTTGATCTTGATGCGACCGTCGGTCAACTTCGCTACGTTCTCGGCATAGCGGTTGGCGCCGATTTCGAGCCAATGGCCACCGGACCACGGCGTTGCCATGTTGAGCTCGAGTTTGTTCTGCGCGAACGCTGGGGCAGCGGCAGCTGCCAGCGAAAGCCCTAGTCCTGCGGCGAGCAGGGTCTTACCGATTTTTGCCATTCTTCACTTCCTCCAATTGACGGTCGTACTTCCCGGCCGGTCCCTTTCCTGCGACCGATCAGAAATTCTTGGTTTCTCACTCCAAACTCGGTGATAAGCCGACACTTTGTCCGGCAAGGCGTCCTGACGTGAAGGCCCAGGCGAGATGATGGCCGTGCCCCTCCAGCAGAACGCCGCCCTGCCCGGCCGAGCCGGCAGCGAAAAGCCCGGGAATCGGCTGGCCATCGCGGCCGGAAACCCTGAAATTCCGATCGATTTTCAAGCCGCCTTCGCTGAAGACGATCCAGGATTTCGCTGGCCCGAGCGCCTGGAAAGGCCCCTTCGCGATCGGCTTTAAATTGCCCGGGTTACCGCTCGCCGCCAGCTGCTCGTTATGACTGCGGATTGATTGCTCCAGCACAGCGGCTGGAACTCCGATTTTCTCGGCAAGGCCGGCAATCGTGTCAGACTTCGCATAGAGATCCGGCCGCGAGCGCACATAGTCAGGCAAGAAGGCGTAACCCACACCAGGAGCGGTCGAAATGAAATTCGGCCACGCGCCGAACTGCTCGGCAACGGCTTCATCGAAAACAATGAAAGCCTTCTGCTCCGGCTGCTCGCCGATATGATCCTGCGGACGATTGAGCTCGTTGCAAAAACGCTCGCCGTTCGTGTTGACCAAAACCGCACCGAGCTCGAACAGCCGGTGAGATGGAGCAAGAAACGTCGTGACGAATCCGAGCAGAAACGGGCGCAGAATCGATTGCGGCAACGAACGCATCGCAAGCAGAACACAGCGCGCGAACCAGCTACTCGTCGGCAGCTTCGCAATGAAGCTCGGACGCCGGGGCGGCAGGAAACGAATTTCCGGTCCCCATGCCAGATCGCCATTGACGACCAAGGCTCCGACGTCCTCCCCCATGCGCTGGCCATCCCCCGTACTGGAGGGATTGATCCCCCCGATCTGCAACAGCGGTCCGCTCATATACCGCTGCTTGTAAGCCAGCGGCGCGGAGCTGAAGTCACCGGAAGCAAGAACCACGCCACGTTTGGCACGGAAGTGTATTGGAGCCCCGCCGGCATCGCCGCCGCCGACGACAACACCCGTGACGCGTCCATCATCGACCAGCAAGCCGTCCACTTTGCTTGCGGTACGGATGACAACGCCGAGCCTGCGGCACGCGCGCTCGATGTGGCGGATATAGCCGCGGGAATGCGGGATGATCGCATGCAGTCGCGGCTTGCTGTGCGGCGGCTCGGGCAAGGGCCCCATGAATGTGATCCCGAGGTCGCTCAGGATCTCGATCGTCTCCGGCACGTTATCGACGAGCAACCGTCGCAATTCCGGATTATCTCTTTCGGCCACGAAACCCGGAAACTTGGCCATGTCCTCGAAATGCTCGTCAGGCGAATCATCGATGCCCGCCGCTTTTTGAAGCCGAGTCGAGGTCGCGCAAATCGTGCCAACGGACAAGGCAGTGGTGCCTCCAATCCGGGCAGATTTTTCCAGGAGCAGCACAGAGCGACCAAGGCGTGCAGCCGCAAACGCGGCCATCAAACCCGTACCGCCTCCGCCAACAACAATAACATCGAACGTTCTATTCACGCGGACGCCTCCCCCTTACGTGCATGTCAGTAAGAGGAATCAACACTTGCGTCAATTGTTTCTGATTCGCTCGCACAGCTTCGATTAGGACTCGAATTTCAATGGCTTCTCGTTCCAGAAAAGGAACACACGAAGAATGCGATGAATGCGCTGGAATTCGAGCCGGAAGGAAGCTCCGCGGCATAAACAAATGTGCCGCGCCCGGTAGAGCGCGGCACTTTCTAAGCGCGCAAAGCTTTGCCGAGAGAACGGGTCAGCCTTCCTTCGGTGTGATCCGTCCCGCAATTGCAGCCTGAGCGGCCGCCAATCTCGCTACCGGCACGCGGAATGGCGAGCATGAGACATAGTCCAGCCCCGCCTCGTGACAGAAGGCAACAGAGGCAGGGTCGCCGCCGTGCTCGCCGCAGATGCCGACCTTCAGATCCGGCCGAACCCTGCGCCCCCGCTCGGTGCCGATGAGCACGAGCTCGCCGACACCATCCCGATCAATGGAGACGAACGGGTCTGCTTCGAAGATGCCGTGCCCCGCATAGCTCTCCAGGATCGGTGCCGCATCGTCGCGCGAGAGGCCGATGCAGGTCTGCGTCAGGTCGTTGGTGCCGAACGAGAAGAACTCCGCACCATCTTCCCCGGCGGCGATCTCGTTCGCACGAAGCGCCGAGCGCGGAAGCTCGACCATCGTGCCGACCTGATATTCGAGCCGTTGCCCCGTCTCTTTTTCTACCGCCTGAGCCGTGGCGACGATGACGTTGCGCAGGATGTCGAACTCACGCCGGTAGGCGACGAGCGGGATCATGACCTCGGGTACCACTGGCTTGCCGGTCCGCCGTGCGGCGTTGACCGCTGCCTCGAAGATAGCGCGGGCCTGCATCTCGGTAATTTCCGGGTACCGGATTGCAATCCGGCAACCGCGGAAGCCCAGCATCGGGTTGAACTCATGCAGCTCGGCCACGCGCGCCTTGAGCCGCGACACGGGCACGCCGAGCGCTTCAGCGACAGCCGTCTGCTCCTTCTCCTCATGCGGCAGGAACTCGTGCAGAGGCGGGTCGAGGAGCCGGATGGTCACGGGCAGGCCCGCCATGATCTCAAAGAGCTGCTCGAAGTCGGCCCGCTGCATCGGCAGGATTGCATCGAGCGCCCGCCGCCGGCCCGCCTCGTCGTCGGCACAGATCATCTCGCGCATTGCGAGAATGCGGTCCGTATCGAAGAACATGTGCTCGGTGCGGCAGAGGCCGATGCCCTCCGCTCCGAACTGACGCGCATGTTCAGCGTCGCGGGGGGTATCCGCATTGGCGCGAACGCCGAGCCGCCGTGCTCCATCCGCCCACGACATCAGCGTCGCGAAGGCACCCGACAGCTCGGGCTGGCGGATCCTGACCAGACCGTCCAGCACCTCGCCCGTCGAGCCGTCGATCGTGATGACATCGCCGGCGCGGAAAACACGCCCGTTGGGCGCGGTCATCTCCCCCGCTTTGGCATCGATCCGCAGGTGGCCCGCACCGCACACGCAGGGCCGCCCCATGCCGCGCGCCACCACGGCCGCGTGGCTCGTCATGCCGCCCCGCGCCGTCAGGATACCCGCAGCGGCATGCATGCCGTGGATGTCCTCGGGGCTCGTCTCGACGCGCACCAGGATGACCGCGCGTCCCTTGGCCTTCAGTGCCTCCGCCTCATCGGAGTCGAACACGATCTCGCCCGAAGCAGCGCCTGGCGAGGCGGCAAGACCGCGCGCGATGACCATCTTGTGGGCCGTCGGATCGATGGTCGGGTGCAGGAGCTGATCGAGCGCCGAAGGGTCGACCCGCAGCACAGCCTCCTCACGGCTAATCACGCCCTCTTCCGCCAGATCGACGGCGATCTTCAGGGCCGCCTCCGCAGTACGCTTGCCCGAGCGCGTCTGTAGCATCCAGAGCTTGCCACCCTGGATAGTGAACTCGACATCCTGCATGTCGCGATAACGAGCCTCGAGCCGGGCGAAGATATCCTTCAGCTCGCCGAAGATGTCGGGCATCAACGCTTCGAGTGAGGGAGCGCTGTCGCCAGCCTCGATGCGCGCCTTCTCGCTGAGGTTCTGCGGTGTCCTGATCCCGGCAACGACATCCTCGCCCTGCGCGTTGACCAGGAACTCGCCGTAGATCTCTTTGACGCCGTTCGAGGGATTGCGGGTGAACGCGACGCCGGTAGCCGAGCTGTCGCCCATATTGCCGAACACCATCGCCTGTACCGTCACGGCGGTGCCCCAGGCATCGGGGATCTGATGCAGCCGCCTGTAGGTGATCGCGCGCGCGTTCTGCCACGACCCGAAGACAGCGCCGATCGCGCCCCACAACTGAGCGCGCAAGTCCTGCGGAAACGGTGCGCCGGTCTCGCTCTCGACGGCTGCCTTGTAGGCAGCGATGACCTCCCGCCAGTCGTCCGCCGACAACTCGGTATCGCCGTTGAAGCCGTTCAGGTTCTTGTGACCTTCGAGGATGTCCTCGAACACGCCGTGATCGACGCCGAGCACGACGTCGCTGTACATCTGAATGAAGCGCCGATAGCTGTCGTAAGCGAAACGTGCGTCACCAGAGCGGGCCGCGAGCCCCGCCACCGTCTCGTCGTTGAGCCCGAGGTTGAGGATCGTGTCCATCATGCCCGGCATGGACGTCCTGGCACCGGAGCGCACGGAGACGAGCAACGGGTTGCGAACGTCTCCAAAGATGGCTCCAACCGCGTCACCAACGATGCCGAGCGCGCTTTCGACCTGTGCTTCTAGGCCGTCCGGGAGCTTGCGGCCGTTCGCATAATAATGCGTGCACACTTCGGTCGAGATCGTGAATCCTGGTGGCACCGGCAATCCGAGGCTCGCCATCTCAGCAAGATTGGCACCCTTGCCGCCGAGCAGGTCCCGCATGCCTGCAGCACCGTCCGAGCGGCCGGCCCCGAACAGGTAGACCCACTTGCGCCGACTGTCAGAATCCGCGGGAGAGACGCTCATCATCGACCCCTGTTTTGGGTTGCAGTGCTCATGCGGCCCTTCACATAGCCTTACGCTCGCCTGGGGGCAAACGCGCAAGTGATCGCCTGGGTCCGCTTTCCTTTGACAGACCGTCAAAGTCCCTTCAACTCTTGTATTGCGACAGTCATCTTCAGAGCGAGCATCGCGCGACATGGCCGACCATCTTCCCGCAGTTCTCGATCTCCTCGACAAGTCCCAGGACGACGCCCTGGAGCGGCTGTTCGAGCTGCTGCGCATCCAGAGCATTTCCACCGATCCGGCCTACAAGGGCCAGTGCTCGGCTGCGGCGGAATGGTGCGCAAACGCTTTGCGCGACATCGGTTTCGAGGCGTCGGTTCGCCAGACCACCGGCCATCCCATGGTCGTCGCCCACGACCGCCGCGAGATTCCGGCGGGCATGCCGCACGTCCTCTTTTACGGCCACTATGACGTGCAGCCGCCCGATCCGCTGGACCTGTGGACCTCGCCGCCTTTCGAGCCTCGGCTCGCTGAGGACCCGCTCAACGGCACCGTCATCGTCGCCCGCGGTGCGGAGGACAACAAGGGTCAGCTCATGACCTTCTTCGAAGCCGCGCGCGCCTGGAAGCAGGTTGCCGGCGAGCTGCCGGTCGCGGTTACCGTACTGCTCGAAGGCGAGGAGGAGTGCGGCTCCCCAAGCCTGCCCGGCTTCCTGGAGAAACACGCCAAGGAAGTGACGTGCGATGTCGCGCTCGTGTGCGATACCACCCAGTGGGACAAGGACACCCCAGGCATCACGCTGATGCTGCGCGGCCTCGCTGCGACCGAGGTCATCGTCACCGGCGCCGATCGCGACCTGCATTCGGGGCTCTACGGAGGAGCGGCTGCAAATCCCATCCGGGTGCTGGCGCGCATGCTGGCCTCGCTGCATGACGAGAACGGCCGCGTGGCGGTCCCTGGGTTCTACGATGGCGTCGAGCGAGTCTCGGCCGCTCAGCTCGCCCAGTGGAAGCAGCTGGGCTTCGACGGCGAAGAATTCCTGCGCGAGGTCGGCCTCGGCGTGCCAGCTGGCGAGACAGATTGCACCGTGCTCGAGCAGCTCTGGGCCAGACCCACCTGCGAGTTCAATGGTGTCAGCGGCGGCTACCAGGGAGTCGGGACCAAGACCGTCATTCCCTCGCGGGCGTCGGCCAAGATCACCTGCCGGCTGGTCGCCGGGCAGGATCCGGATCGGGTCATCGAGGACCTGCAGCAATTCCTTGCCGCGCAGGCCCCCGCCGATTGCCGGGTGGACTTCACCCACACGCGAGGCAGCGCCGCCATTGCGTTCGACCCCGGTGCGCCGAACGTGCGCGCGGTGGCCCAGGCGCTCGAGGACGAGTGGCAGCGGCCGGCAGCGCTCATGGGCTCCGGCGGCTCGATCCCGATCGTCACGTCCTTCAAAGCGCAGCTCGGCATGGACAGTCTTCTCGTCGGCTTTGCCTGCGATGACGACCGTATCCACTCACCGAATGAGAAGTACAATCTCTCGAGCTTCCGCAAAGGCGCCCGGAGCTGGGCCAGAATTCTTCAGCGCCTAGCCAAGGCCTGACAACCCGCCCCACACTGAACACATCCTATTTAGAGCAATCCAGCCATGCACTATCGCGCCATGACGAGGCCCACAAAGCGTCTGCTCTCATCCGCAGCTTTGCTGGTAGCGCTGATGAGCATCGTCCTCACCTTGCCTGCCCAGGCCCAGCGCGGCCGCGCGCCGGAGGACAAGGCGGGCGTGTTCGATTACTACACGTTGGTGCTGTCATGGAGCCCGACGTATTGCGCGAGCGTTGCGGCACCAGATGACGAGCCACAGTGCAGGACGGGGCATCGTGCGCGGCCCTACGCCTTCGTGCTGCACGGCCTCTGGCCGCAATACGAGCGCGGTTATCCCGAATACTGCCGCACCCGCGAGCGCCCGTTCGTGCCGCGCCGGATCATCGACGGCATGCTCGACATCATGCCGAGCTCGCGCCTCGTCATACACGAGTACCGCAAGCACGGCACCTGCTCGGGGCTCGATCCCGAGGGCTATTACGGCCTGTCGCGGGAGCTCCACGACAAGATCAAGGTGCCGAAACGCTTCCAGTTCCCTGGCGCTCCCTTCTTCATCAGCCCCCAGGCGACCGTGGACGAGTTCATGCGCGCCAATCCCGGCCTGAAAGAGGAAATGCTGATCGTCGAATGCCGCGGCTCGGGCAACCGGCTGCGCGAGGTACGGGTGTGCTTCTCGCGGGAAGGCGAATTCCGCGCCTGCGGTGCCAACGAGCGGCGCAGCGCCTGTCGGGCAAACCGCATGTACGTTCCACCCGTGAGGGGCGGAATGGGAGCGGCACCTATGCCCCGCCCGGCTCACGAGCGGACACTCTGAGGCGCTTCGCACGCCTGGAATCCCGTGGAGAAACCATCGGCTAGCGTGGCAAGCAATTGCGCGCCATTGCAGTGTGTCTGGCTGGATCGGCATCATGGCCATGACCGCAAGCGATTCGCGCTTCGGCGCAGCGAGGATTCATGGCGAAGAAGAGGCAATCCGGCCACCCAGCCACCGATCGTTCGGTGAGCGCCGTCGCTGCACCCAGACGCGGGGCGCGCCGTTCTGCGCTCGTTTGGAGCGGCCTCGGGTTCGCCGCCGGCTCGCTCTTCTGGAATGTCGTAAGCCCTGAGGCAGACTTCGCCCGTTATTTCGGCCTCACCACCTCGGCGCCAGAGTACACTGCATCGATCCCCCTGCCGGATAAGCTGCCGCACCGGTTGCCCGCAATGTCACTCAATGGAGTTGGTGACGGGGCGGAGGCGAACTGTATCGAGCTGATCCTGGATCGCGTTACTCGGGAGACCCGCCCCGCAAACTGCACCGCGGACAGCGCGCTGCTGGAACTTGCGGAGAGTTCGGCGCGGCAGGATCGCCTCGT
>JAEZHL010000411.1 GCA_023416575.1 Pseudomonadota bacterium | reverse complement strand
CGATGCTGAGAAATCGGACGCTGTCTACCCGTGCCGTCGACGAACACGATGAGCTTGTTGCCCTATTGCGAAAGAATGCGATCGCCGATGCGGTTGGCCTGATGAAACGGCACATTATCGGCAGTATCCCGACTGCTCTTGGGGCACTGGAGTAGTGCTCAGTCTGGTTGGCGGCGGGTCAAAGCGGATCCAGAACGTCCTGTGTCACGCAGATATCGACCGCTCCTATCTCACCGGCAATCCAGTTGTCGCTGCATCCGGGCCTTCAGCGACAATACGTCGTTGACGAGCGGACTCGCAGGCAACCGCATCCACACGTTCGAACGAAAATAGCGGCGAGTCCATGCCGCTCCATCATCGAACAGTAGCGTGCAGAGATGTCCGCCAGCAGAATGCCTACTGACGGTCAGCTGCGCCGGGTCTCCGCCATAGCTACGGATGTCCGATCCAGTCGCGCGCCATTCGGACCTGATCGACGCTCGTCTCCATACGCACTGCTGCCCATTTTGCCGGCCATGCTCCGGTGCGTGGCACGATTAAGCTCGATGCGCCGCTGATCACACAGGAAAACGCCAAGGAGTACTATTTCCCAGAGTCGCCGTTCTGAGCTGCCCAGCAATCGGGGGCTGACCGAACGCGCAGCTCCCGACCGAAATAACATCAACGGAGGTTACGACCATGCCAGGCAAGAAGATCCTCATGCTGACGGGTGAGTTCACCGAGGAGTACGAGATCTATGTCTTTCAGCAGGGAATGGAGGCCGTCGGTCACACGGTGCACGTGATCTGTCCGGACAAGAAGGCGGGCGACATCCTCAAGACGTCGCTGCACGACTTCGAGGGGCATCAAACTTATACGGAGAAATACGGCCACGACTTCGTCATCAACAAGACCTTCTCAGAAGTGAAACCTGAGGAGTACGACGCGGTCTATTGCGCTGGTGGCCGTGGACCTGAATACATCCGTACCGACAAGCGCATTCAGGCTATCGTTCGCCACTTCCACGAAGCCAAGAAGCCAATCTTCACCATCTGCCACGGCGTGCAGATCCTGATCGCGGTCGATGGCGTGGTGCGCGGCAAACGCGTCGGAGCGCTCGGCGCCTGCGAGCCAGAAGTGAGGCTCGCGGGGGGCACCTACGTGGACCTCTCGCCGACCGAGGCCCTGGTCGACGGAACAATGGTTTCGGCCAAAGGATGGACCGCGCTGGCCGCTTTCATGAGGGAATGCTTGAAGGTGCTCGGCACGGAGATCCGGCACTCCGACACCTTGCCCTCTGCTGAGACGAGAGCGGCTTGATCAGCCAGCGTCTCCGCCCTTGCGGGCCGAGGGCGGAGACCTGATCCAGGTCAAGCAAAGCAAGCGACGGGAGCCAGACGTTGCACCTTCAGGAACGGGAACCATTCCGCTTCCAAAGCGTCAGACGTGTCTGAAAAGTCGCGAGCTTGCTGCTCACATAAGGCAACGCATCAGCTGCAGCTCGAATCGGCTAACTTGCCGTACATCAGACTTAACACTTGGGGCTCAGCCAATGCCGGTCACGCTAGACGATATCGAGGCACTAAAGAAGCGCTCTGAAGAGAACAAGTCGGCAGAACCCACTCAGAGAAGCCTCCTCGCACTGGAACTCATCGCAGACACTCTGATCCTGACGCTAGAGCAGGAACTCGATGAAGAGCTCGCTGATGAAGACGAGGATGAGGAGGACGAAGAAGACGACGAAGAAGACGAGGATGAGGGTGAGGAAGCCATAAACGAGGAGTAACAAGCACAGTCTAGGGGGGCCTGCTCAAAACGGAACGCTAGTCTTTCGATCTCCGGTGTCGTCGCAGGCTTGATTTCAGAAAGTCGAAGATCCGGCTGTCCAGCGACTGTGAGACGTTGAATCTCAGGAAGCTCTGAGCAGACAGTGAGACGCTGAAAGCATTGCCGGGCGCGAGTACGATGTCCTCAGCGAGAGCTTCGCGGGCGAGATCGGCGGCGTCGATGCCGTCGGGAAGGGTGGTCCAGAGAAACATCCCCGCCCGCGGCTCGAGCCATGGCACGATGCCGATGGACTTCAGCCGCCCGGCGACATCGGTCATGGCATGCGCCAGTTGCAGGCGCAGCCGCTCCATGTGCTTGCGATAGCTGCCGTCCCGAAGGACATTGTAAACCAGCTCCGCGGCCAGCCGACCTCCTCCAAACGAGGTTGCAATCTTGAGGTCGATCAAGCCCTCGATCCAATCCCGCCGCGCCACGATGAAACCACACCGCGCAGATGCTGAAAGGGTCTTGGAAAAGCTGCCGATATGCACGACGCGGTTGAGGCCATCGAACGCCGCCAGCCTCGGAGCCGGCGTGTGCTCGAAGTCGGCGAAAATATCGTCCTCGATGATCGTCAGGCCGGCCTGATCGGCAAGTTTCAGAAGCTGATGGGCGACAACTGGCGAGAGCGTCGCGCCGGTCGGGTTGTGAAGCCCCGAATTGGTCATGTAGACGCGCGGCCGGTGCTCGGAAAGCGCGCGTCCGAAGCGCTCGATGTCCGGTCCATGTGCGGTATACGGGATGCTGACGACTTTCGCCCGGTGGGCGCGCAGCAGGGCGTGGAAATTGAAGTAACAGGGATCGTCCAGGAGGATGGTATCGCCGGGCTCGATCAGGAAGCGGCAGAGGAGATCGATTGCCTGCGTTCCCGATTCCGTCAGCAGGATTTGCTCCGGCGGCACCTCGATGCCACGCTCTCCCATGCGCCTGGCCAGGAGCTGACGCAGCACCGGTAAGCCCAAGGGCGTGCCGTAGTCAGCCAGCGTCGCATCCTCGGAGCGTGCAAGCGTTCGCAACCCCCGGCGCAATGCGGCCTGAGGAAGCCACGTCTGCGGAAGCCATCCGCAGCCAGGCTTGAGAACACCATCGCCATCTTCCAGCGATTGACGCGAAACCCAGAACGGATCGACGGCGCGATCGAGGCGCGGTCCGATCCCGGCAAGCGACAGCGGCGCAACCTGCCGGGCGACATAGAAGCCGGAGCCCGGGCGAGAGTGAATCACCCCCTCGGCAGCCAGCCGCTCATAGGCTTCGACGATGGTCGAGACCGACACTTGCATCGTGCCGGCCATCGCTCTGAGCGAGGGAAGCTTGTCGCCAGCGGCCAAGCTGCGGCTCGCGATGCGGTGGCGTACCGCCTCCATAACGGTGCCAACGCGCGTTCCGCCCACTTTGCGTATCGCCGTCTTACCGCCCATCCGTACTGATTCCGACAGCATAACAGTTTGGCTCAACTGTACTGAATTGTGTCTGGAAGCACCAGCCGCTGCGCACGATAAGCTGGGCACGGTGAAGCGTGGGCCCCATAGGGACGCGTGCGGACGGGATAGAGAGCGAAGCGCATGGACAGGACAGCGAGCGGGTTGTTCAACGGGTTACTCGGCGTGATCATCTTCAGTGGCTCGCTGCCTGCAACGCGCGTCGCAGTCGCTCAACTTGATCCGATCTTCCTCACCCTCGCACGCTCCGCCATTGCTGGTTTGCTGGGACTTTCCCTGCTGCTCGTGTTCAAGCAAAAGCGCCCAGCGGCGGCAGATGCCATGCCGTTGGCGATCGTCGCGTTGGGCGTCGTGGTCGGCTTTCCGCTGCTCACGGCACTGGCGCTCCAATACGTCACCGCGGCGCACTGCATCGTCTTCGTCGGCCTGCTGCCATTGGCGACCGCGATTTTTGGTGTGCTCCGCAGTGGCGAGCGGCCAAGACCGGCTTTCTGGCTGTTCTCTGGACTGGGCAGTGCGCTCGTCGCGGGCTTCGCTTTTGCGCAAGGCGTATCAGCTTCGCCCATTGCCGACGCGTTGATGTTTGGGGCCATCGTCCTCTGCGGACTGGGTTATGCCGAAGGCGCGAAGCTCTCCCGCAGACTGGGCGGCTGGCAGGTCATCTCATGGGCTCTTGTCTTATCGCTGCCGATCATGCTGCCGCTGACGTTGCTCTGGATGCCGCCGTCATTCGACGATATCGACGCCCCGGCGTGGATCAGCCTCGCTTATGTCTCACTCTTCAGCATGTTGATCGGTTTCGTATTCTGGTATCGCGGCCTTGCACAGGGCGGCATCGCTGCCGTCGGCCAATTGCAGCTGCTCCAGCCCTTTTTCGGCTTCGCGCTGGCAGCCGCGCTGCTCGCCGAGCCTGTCAGCGGGCATATGCTAGCGGTCACCCTCGGTGTTATTCTGTGCGTCGCCGGGGCACGAAATTTCGCTAGCTAAACGCACCGAGGGGATCTCGCCATGTATATCCCGCCAGCCTTCCGGGAGGATGATCCCGATGCGCTTCGCTCGATCATCCGTGACGCACGTTTATGTCAGCTCGTTACGGCGACTGCCGAAGGGCTGATGTCGACGCCCCTGCCATTGTTCTTGGATCCGAACGAAGGCGAGCACGGCACGCTCTATGGCCATCTGGCGAAGGCAAATACGCAATGGAAGACTTCCCCGATCGGTGATGCGCTTGCCATCTTCATGGGTCCGGACGCCTACATCACACCCTCCTGGTATGCCTCCAAGAAGGAGCACGGCAGGGTCGTGCCGACTTGGAACTATGTCGCTGTGACCGCCTATGGGCCGGTAGAGTTCTTCGAGGACTCGGATCGGTTGCTTCAGGTGGTGACGCGCCTGACGGATCTCT
>JAEZHL010000354.1 GCA_023416575.1 Pseudomonadota bacterium | reverse complement strand
GCCGCTCAACACGGTCATCCACAAGGTCGCGCCGGCGCTGGCGGCAGGCAACACGGTGATCCTGAAGCCATCAAGTCACACGCCGCGGACGGCATGCCTGCTGGCGCAGCTGTTCGCCGAGGCCGGTCTTCAGAAGGGATACCTGCAGGTTTTCCACGGTAGCGGCGAGGCCGTCTCGACGGCGATGGCAGATCCGCGCGTGCGCTACGTCGCCTTCACCGGATCGACGGAGGTCGGCCGCCTGATCCAGGCGCAGGCCGGACTACGCCGAACGCAGATGGAGCTGGGCTCGATCGCGTTCACGATTCTGGAGCCGGATGCCGACCTGGACACCGCGCTGCCGAAGATCGTCGAGGCAGGATACCGGAAGGCCGGTCAGGTATGCACGTCGGTGCAGATCCTGCTCGTGCACGAGAGCCTGAAGGCCGAGGTCGAGGCACGGATGGCGAAACTGGTATCCGCACTGCCCTATGGCGATCCGCGTTCTGACGGCTGCGTCACGGGTCCGCTGATCACGCTGCGGGATGCCGAGCGGGTCGAGGGCTGGATCGCCGAAGCGGTGAGCCAGGGAGCGCGTCTTCTGGCTGGCGGCACGCGGCAGGGAGCTGTGGTCGCGCCGACGCTGCTCGCCGATATTGCGCCGGGAATGAAGGTCGGCTGCCAGGAGATCTTCGGACCCGTCGTGTGCATCGAGTCCTACCGGGATTGGGACAGTGCCATCGCGCGCGTGAATTCTACGCCCTATGGCCTCGCGACAGGCATATTCACGAACCGTCTCGATGCCGCCTTTGCCGCCGCGCGCCGCCTCAAGGTCGGCGGGGTGCACATCAACGAGACCAGCTCCTCGCGCCTCGATCTGATGCCCTATGGCGGCTCCAAGGACAGCGGCTTCGGCCGTGAGGGACCTTACTACGCCATTCGGGAAATGACCGAGGAACGCGTCATCAGCTTCACCGCATAGGCGCACCGTTCAGAAGAAAATTGGAAGGATCACGTCATGAGTGGAAGAAATGCTCTGGTCGTCGGCGGCTCACGCGGCATCGGCGCCGCCTGCGTTTCGGTCCTGAAGGCGAACGGCTGGAACGTCGCCTACACCTACGTCAACAATCCCGGCCGCGAGCCGGGAGGAATTCAGGCGGACGTCCGCGACGCGGCTTCCGTTGCTGCCGCTTTCGAAAAGGCCAAGGCAAGCTTCGGCGACGCAATCAACTGCGTCGTTGCCAATGCCGGGATCAACGTCCCCGGCCGGCCGCTCGCCGACTTCTCCCCGGATTCCATGCGCGCCTTGATCGAGACGAACGTTCTCGGCGCATTCAACGTGCTGCAGGAGGCCGCCCGGCAAGTTGCCGATGGCGGCTCGATCATTGCGCTGACCACCTCGCTCGTCCGCCACAGCCTGCCGGGCACCGGGCCTTACGCTGCGACCAAGGCGGCCGTCGAGTGCCTCGTCCGTGCTGCCCAGAAGGAGCTCGCCGGGCGGCGCATCCGCGTCAATGCGGTCGCGCCCGGGCCGGTCGACACCGACCTGTTCCGCAATGGCAAGGACGAGGCAACCATCGCCCGGATGGCGGGAATGTCGCCCTTCAACCGAGTCGGCGAGCCGAGGGAAATCGCCAACGTGGTCGCCTTCCTCGCTTCGGATGAGGCTTCGTGGGTTGCAGGGCAGATCATCCAGCCGAATGGAGCCCTGGTCTAATCCATGCTGCGGCTCCTCCATACGCCGGCCTCGCCCTTCGCCCGCAAGGTCCGCCTTGCCGCTCTCGAGCGTGGGGTGGCGCTCACGCTCGAAATCGCGCCCGTCAATCCGGTGAAGCGCAACAGCGACCTAGCCAGCAGAAATCCGCTAGCCAAGATCCCGACGCTGCTCACCTCGCAGGGCGCGCTGTACGACAGCCGGGTGATCTGTCGGTATCTCGACCGGCAGGGGTCCGGGCCGAGCATCTATACGTCGGAGCTGGCGGACCCATGGGACATCCTGACCTTGGAGGCGCTGGCCGACGGCATCATGGAAGCGGCCGTCAACGTCCGCTACGAGCTCGTGAACCGGCCTGAAGAGCTGCGCTGGCCGGAGTGGATCGATGCCCAGTTCGCCAGGATCATGGCGGCAACCGATCATCTGGAATCCCATCACGTCTCGAAGCTCAAGGCGCCGCATATCGGCGCCTATGCCGTGGCGGCCGCGCTCGAATACCTGGATTTTCGCCATTCCGCCCGCCCGTGGCGCGCGGGTCGGCCGAAGCTGACCGCATGGCTCGCGAAGTTCGCGTCCTGTGGCCCCATGCAGCAGACCTCTTATCCCCTGGCCTGAATCCTGGGGACCGAGCCCGAACGGGCCAAGAGCAAAAACAAACGGTCACGACCAATCCCGCCGACACGTGTCGGCTTGCAAAGCGAGGGAACGCTCATGAAGGACGACAAGACAACGTTCGTGACGACACGCCGCGAGGCACTGAAGCTGGGCGCCGGCGCTGGTGCGGCGGCTCTGACCGGGCTCGCCATGCCCGCCGTGGCGCGCGCCCAGGCCGGGCCGATCGTCATCGGTCATCTTGTGCCGCTGACCGGATTTCTCGGCATTCTCGGTCAATACGCCGTAAAGGGTTTCAAGCTCGGCGCCGATCAGATCAACGCCAAGGGCGGCATCGGCGGCCGCGAGATCAAGATCCTCGCCGAGGACACCATTAATCCCGAGACCGCGGCCACCAAGGCGCAGCGTATGGTGGAGCGCGACAAGGTGGACGTCCTCGTCGGCGAGATCTCGTCGGCATCGGCGCTCGCCATTTCGGAAGTGGCCAAGCGCAACAAGAAGCTTTTCATTGCCACGGGGCCGCGATCGGACGTTCTGCGCGCCGATCGCTGCAGCCGTTACATGTTCTGCACCGATATTCCCAATGCCGTGATGGTCAATGCGGTGGGCACGGCTCTGAAACAGCAGGGAATGCTGGAGGGCAAGAAGTTCTATACGGTCACGTCCGACTATGTCTTCGGTCACGACCTCCTCAAGGCTGCGAAGTCGTTCTTCGCTGCCAATTCCGCCGATCTGATCAGCAACGACCTGGTGCCGACCGATGCCACGGACTTCTCGGCCAACATCCTCAAGATCCGCCAAGCCCAGCCGGACATCGTCTGCCTCAACCTCGGTGGCAACCAGGTCACGAACTTCCTCAAGCAATACGCGGAATTCGGGCTGAGCTTCCCCTGCGTCGGTTTCAACCTCAACACGGCTGATGCGTGGGCAGCAGGCATGGGCAATTTCGGCGGCATCTGGCCGACCGTTTGGTTCGACACCGTCGACACGCCAGGCACCAAGCAGTTCGTGGCCGACTACAAGGCCGCCTACAAAGGCGAGGTTCCGGAGAACCACGCGTGGATCGAATACATCACGATGAAGATCCTCGCCCAGGCTTTCGGTGCCGTCGGCGGGACGGACAACGAAAAGATCATCGAGTATCTCGAGAGCGAGGTCGAGTTCGACATCCTCAAGCAGCGTCCAGCCTTCTTCCGGAAGTTCGACCACCAGCTCGTGCAGGAAGCCTACTCGTTCTCGGTGAAGAAGACCGGCACCTATAACAGCGTGCACGACATGCTCCAGCTCGGCGACGTCGTGCCCGCCAGCAACGTTGCTCTGACGACGATCTATCCGTCGGACAACGGGTCCTGCAAACTCTGAACAGCTGGAATCCCTTCAGACGATGAGCCGCCCGGGTATCGTCCCGGGCGGCTTTGGGGCTGGTGATCAGGCAGTACGGTCATGCAATTCTTCTTCTTTTTCGAGCAAGTCGTGAACGGCTTAATCCTGGCCGGCTACTACCTGCTGATCGCCCATGGGCTGTCACTCATTTTCTCGGTCGGCGGGATCGTCAATCTCGCGCATGGCGGGTTCTATGCGCTCGGGGCGTATCTCGCGGTGACGCTGACCGCGAGCTTGGGCTTTGCGCCCGCCATGGTCATCTCACCGATCCTGGTCGCCATTCTCGGCATGGCGTTCGAGCGCTTCATCCTGCGCCGGTTCTACCGGGAAGATCCGATCCTCAGCCTGCTTGTAACATTCGGACTGGCGATGCTCGCGGAGCAGGCGATCCGGATGATCTGGGGCGCGTCTCCCCTGTCACAGGTTCTGCCGCAGGCCGTGAAGGGGCCGATCATCATCGGCCCACTGCTGTTTTCCAAATACCGGCTGCTCATGCTCCTCGTCGTCATCGTAACCGTGGCAGCGGCATGGCTCCTTCTCAACAGGACGCCGTTCGGCCGTGTCGTCCGGGCCGGCATCCAGAGCCCTGATATGGTGGCCGCTCTCGGCATCCGACTGCAGCCTTACATGACCTCCGTGGTCATGATCGGCGTCGGACTGGCGGCAATGGGGGGTGCACTGTTTTCACCCATCACGACCGTCCATCCGGCGATGGGCTCGGAGATTCTGACCATCGCTTTCATCGTCGTCACTATCGGCGGCCTCGGCTCGATGTGGGGCGTCGTGCTGGCTGCGATCCTCGTCGGCGTCGTGCGCTCACTCACAGTCCAATATGTGCCGGCCGCATCCGAAGCCTCCATGTACATCCTGATGTTCCTGGTGCTCCTGCTCAGACCACGCGGCTTGCTTGGCGAGCGCATGACGCGGCTTGAGGGCTAATTCGATGAACTCCAAGACCAAGACCCTCCTCGCCGCGGCCACCGTGCTCGTGGCCCTGCCGATCGTCCTGCCTTTTGCCGGCCTGACGATGACAGCCGCAACGGCCATCGTAACGTTGTGCATCGCCGCCCTCGGCCTCAACCTGCTCGTCGGCTACACGGGGCTCGTCAGTTTCGGCCACGCGGCATGGTTCGGCCTCGGCGCCTATGCGGCAGCGCTCCTGCAAAAGCACTTTCTGCCCGAACAGGTCGTGTTGCCTATTCTCGGCTCCATCGTCTTCACCGCGGTGGTCTCGACCGTCGTCGGCCTGCTCATCCTCCGGCGCCGCGGGGTCTATTTCTCCCTGCTCACGCTCGCTTTCACCGCGCTCACCTACACGATCGCATTCCGCTGGACGGCCGTCACAGGTGGTGAGGATGGCCTCGGCGGGGTGACCCGTGGCCATATCGGCCCGCTCGATCTCGCCGACCACCTCACCTATTACGCTTTCACGGCGCTCATCGGCTTCGGCGTCCTCTACGTCCTGCTCCGGGTGGTGAATTCACCCTTCGGCATGGTGCTGGTGGCGATCCGTGAAAACCAGCAGCGCGCGCGATTTCAGGGCTTCGACATCCAGCGCTACAAGCTCGGTGCCTATGTTCTGTCCGCTGTCGTCACCGGCATCGGCGGGGCCCTGACGGGCTTCCTTCACCACATCGTCACAGCCGAGTCGACGTCCATCGAGTTCGCGGGCGAGTTGCTCGCCATGGTCGTCATCGGTGGCATGCACGCCCACATTCTCGGACCTGCCGTCGGCGTGCTGTTCTACTTCCTGTTCCGGGAAGTCTTCTCCATGGTCACAGGTGACTGGCTGTTCTGGTTCGGCCTGATCTTCGTGGCGTTCGTGATGTATCTGCCTGGCGGACTGGTGGGCATCGGCGAGAAGCTCAGGCGCAAGTGGCGGCCGGCGCCGGAGGAAAGCGCGGCCATGAGCCGGCGGCGCATCTACGACAACCTGCCTCTGCCCGAAACGCTCCGGCCGGAACCGGCGGCTGGCGAGATCCTGGTCGCGGAACGCGTGTCGATCAACTTCGGCGGCATCAAGGCGGTGCAGGAGGCCTCACTGTCCGTCAAGGCTGGTGAAATCCACGTGCTGATCGGGCCAAACGGCGCTGGCAAAACGTCGCTGTTCAACCTCATCTCGGGCCTCTTCCAGCCGACGACGGGCAAGGTGCGGCTGCTTGGTCGCGAGATCCAGGGGCTGGCACCGGAAGCCATCTGCCATGCCGGTCTGTCCCGGTCGTTCCAGATCACCTCGCTCTTCAATGGCTTGAGCATCGAGGACAATCTCCGGCTATCCGGCATTGCCAAGGATCCAGCCCGCTTTGCGATGTGGCGCGATGCGCGAGCCCTCGAGGCGGTCAACAAAGACACCGCAGCGCTGATCAAGTTTCTCGGGCTCGAGGGCATCGAGGATATCAAGGGCGGCGACCTGTCCTACGGCGGCCAGCGGCTCGTCGATCTCGGCATCGCCCTCGCATCGAAGCCGCGTGTGATCCTGCTCGATGAGCCGCTCGCCGGTCTTGCTGCTGCGGAACGCGAGCGCGTAACACGGCTCATCGTAACGATGGCACGATTTATCCCGATTTTGATCGTCGAGCATGACGTCGATCGGGTGCTTTCCTTCTGCCAGGAAGTGACGGTGATGAACGAGGGGCAGGTGCTGCTCACGGGATCGCCTGAAGAGATTCGCGCCGATCGTCGCGTGCAGGAAATCTATACTGGCACCGGTACGCCACCCGTGGTCGGCCGTGCCGCCCGCCAGAATGGACCGGGCGAGGTGGTGCTGCGGGTTGATGGCCTGCATACCTTCTACGGCAAGAGCCACATCCTGAACGGCGCCGGCCTCGAGGTACGGAAGGGCGAGATCGTCGCTTTACTGGGGCGCAACGGTGCCGGGAAGTCGACCTTCCTCAAGGCGATCGCGGGTCTCGTGCCTGCGGCCGAAGGCAAGCTGAAGCTCCGTGGCAAGGACATCACCGGGCAGAGCGCCTGGGAGGTTGCCCGTGCCGGCGTCGGCTATGTTCCCCAAGGGCGCGGTGTGTTCGCCGGAATGTCCGTCAATGACAACCTGGCATTGGGGCGGCTCGCCCGCTCAACGGACGGCACGACGGGGACCGTCTGGAACGAGATGCAGATCTTCGACCAGTTCCCCCGCCTCAAGGAGCGCCTGTCGTCGCATGCCGATTACCTGTCGGGGGGCGAGCAGCAGATGCTGGCCGTCGCTCGTGCGCTGTCCGGCAATGTCAACCTGTTGCTGCTTGACGAGCCTTTCGAGGGCCTCGCTCCAACAGTGATCGAGGAGTTGTTCCGCGTATTCGACAGGCTCCGGCAGGAGGTGCCGATCATCATCGTCGAGCACAATCTCGACCTCGTGCTCGCCTTGGCCGACAGGGTCTATGCGCTCGAGAATGGCCA
>JAEZHL010000308.1 GCA_023416575.1 Pseudomonadota bacterium | reverse complement strand
GCCTGCCGGACCTCGTCGGACTTGACCGTGATGTTCTCCTTGCCATCGACGAGCACGGCGCCGAACGAGGAGAAGATCGCACCGGCGGTATCGACCGAATCCGTCGTCGTGCCGAGGCCGATCCCGAACGGCACGCCCGCTTTGTGGCAGGCCTCCGCCGCCTTGAGGAAATTGTCGAGTGTCCAGGCGTCCGCCTTGGGAGCAGCGCCCGCTGGATACATGGCCTGCACGTCGATGCCGGCGTGCTGCTTCATAAGGTCGATTCGCGAGCACGGACCCTTGATCTGGCTGCCCGGCGTCGACGGCACGGCCACCCATTTGCCGTCGATCTTGCCGAGATACTCGACGGTGCCGTTGACCGCGCCATGCTCCTTGATGAGCTCGCCCATGATGTCGTCGACGGGCTCGAGGAAATTGGCGTTCTCGGCCGGTTGCCAGGTAGGCATGGCCAGGATGTCGTGGCCGGATCTGGCCTGCCGCTCGGCGGCGATGGTGAGCAGGTTCTTGTCGCCCTGGGAGGGGATGAAGTCCATCTGGACCTCGACCTTCTCCTTGGCGGCCCACTCCTCGACGGCCTTCTTGGTCGCATCGTTGGCGCCGGGCACCCAATGGTCCCAGAACCCGACGGACAGCTTGCCCGCCGCATGCGCCGTGCGGACATAAGGCGCCGCGACCAGAGCCGCGGTCGCAGCCGCCGTCGACGCCATGAAGCGCCGACGGGTGATTTTGGTCCTTTTCATCGTTTCCTCCTCATCGCCAGCAGGGTTATCCGGCCTGGCAGCGCGCATTCGAGCGTCGGCAGCGCCGTTGCTTGCAGCGCTTTCTCTTGGACGGAAGCCGGAGACGAGTCGCGGGGCGCCTCGCCCCGTCTCATCCCGCCGCCATGCCGCTTTTGTCGCGGCTGAGTGAAGGTAGCTGAGGATTCATCCGTAACGCAATGGTCTGTTTACGTTGCACTGGCACAAGCGCCGGATTTTTCTGCCGTTCGGTTGACTGCCGGGCCGGTTCGGCTCGCCGCCCTCCCCGATCCGATCGTTGCCGCTACTTGGATTCGCGCGCCGATCCGTCTATCACGCGCATCGACGTGCTCCCGGCCCGCGGGTCCGGAGCACCAGCAACCCGAGCCCGCGCGATTTGGTGGAGCAGCCATGGAAAAGATCAAGGTGACCGGAACCGTCGTCGAGCTCGACGGCGACGAGATGACTCGCATCATCTGGAAGCTCATCAAGGACAAGCTCATCCTTCCCTACCTCGACGTTAACCTCGAGTACTACGATCTCGGGATCGAGAGCCGCGACCGCACCAACGACCAGATCACCGTCGATGCCGCCAATGCCATTAAGAAGCATGGCGTGGGCGTGAAGTGCGCCACCATCACGCCGGACGAGGCGCGCGTTCAGGAATTCGGCCTGAAGGAGATGTGGCGCTCGCCTAACGGCACCATCCGCAACATCCTCGGCGGCGTCATCTTCCGCGAGCCCATCATCTGCAAGAACGTGCCGCGCCTGGTGCCCGGCTGGACGCAGCCGATCATCATCGGCCGCCATGCCTTCGGCGACCAGTACCGCGCGACGGACTTCAAGTTCCCCGGCAAGGGCCAGCTAACGATCAAGTTCGTTGGCGAGGACGGAACGGTCATCGAGCGCGAGGTCTTCAAGTCGCCCGGCTCGGGTGTCGCGCTCGCGATGTACAACCTCGACGACTCGATCCGCGATTTCGCCCGCGCCTCGCTGAACTACGGCCTGGCCCGCAACTATCCCGTTTACCTCTCCACGAAGAACACGATTCTCAAGCAGTACGACGGCCGCTTCAAGGACCTGTTCCAGGAGGTCTACGACGCCGAGTTCAAGGCGGAGTTCGAGAAGCGCGGTCTCACCTATGAGCACCGGCTGATCGACGACATGGTCGCCTCGGCCCTCAAGTGGTCGGGCGGCTACGTCTGGGCCTGCAAGAACTACGACGGCGACGTGCAGTCGGACACGGTGGCCCAGGGCTTCGGTTCGCTCGGCCTGATGACGAGCGTGCTGATGACGCCGGATGGCAAGACGGTCGAGGCCGAGGCGGCCCACGGCACCGTCACGCGCCACTACCGCGAGCACCAGAAGGGCAAGGAGACCTCGACCAACTCCATCGCCTCGATCTTCGCCTGGACGCGCGGTCTCGCCCATCGCGCCAAGCTCGACGGCAACGAGGCGCTGGCGAAGTTCGCCTCCACGCTCGAGAAGGTCTGCGTCGAGACCGTCGAGGCCGGCTACATGACGAAGGACCTCGCGCTCCTCGTCGGCGCCGACCAGAAGTGGCTCTCGACCACCGGCTTCCTCGACAAGGTGGACGAGAACCTGAAGAAGGCGATGGGCGCCTGATCTGAAGCCTTGTGGCTTCGGAGTGCGCTGAGGCCCGATGCACGTGTTGCATCAGGCACCGAAGCGCACTCCTCATAACGCGAATGACCGGATGGCTGCTGGCGCGGCCTCCGGAAACTCATTGGCCTGGGGGCCTCAAGCCTCTCCCTGGTCTCAGGGCGCGCGTGCCAGCACCCCGCCCGTCAACGGATACGGCGCGCCGGTCGTGCCGGGGTAGCTGATCGGCAGCCCCTTGAGTGAACGGACAGCCAAGTAGGCCCAGGCCTCGGCTTCCATGCTGTCGCCGTCGAGCTCGATCGCCTCGACTGGCGCCACGGGCGCTTCGAGATGCCAGGCAAGCTGCTCCATCAGGAACTTGTTGCGGCGCCCGCCGCCTGTCACCAGCCACAGCGCCGGCGGTTCGGG
>JAEZHL010000293.1 GCA_023416575.1 Pseudomonadota bacterium | reverse complement strand
AGGGTGACGGAGCTGCCGAAGATCTGGGCATCCTCGTGAATCTCCTCGAGCAGGTCGCGCAAATCGGTGAGTGTCGCTTCCTCGCCGCCGTCGCCCTTGGCGAAGGCGAGGTAGTCTTCGAGCATGTGCTGCATTTCCTTGACGTCGGACTGCAGCGCGCGCGCTTCGGGCGTATCGCCGATGAGCGCCAACTCCAGCTTGAAGCGCGTGAGGACGGTTCTGAGGTCGTGGCTGACACCGGCCAGCATGGTCGTGCGCTGGTCGACGTGCTGGCGGATCCGCTCGCGCATCTCGAGGAACGCCTGGGCCGCCTGCCGGACCTCGCGCGCGCCGCGCGGCTTGAAGTCGTCGGGCACCGGCCGGCCCTTGCCGAACGCATCGGCAGCTTCCGCCAGCCGCAGAATCGGGCGGATCTGATTGCGCAGGAAGAGGATGGCCACCGTCAGCAGCACGATCGAGGTGCCGACCATCCACATCAGGAAGATGTGGGAGTTCGAGGCGTAGGTCTGCGTCCGGGTTGCAACGAAGCGCAGGATCGCGTCGTCCAGCTTGACCTTGATTTCGACGTGGCTCGAATTCCCGACAGTATCGACCCAGAACGGGTGCCTGATCTGCTTGCGAATCTCGTTCGAGAGCGTGCGGTCGAGAATGGAGAAGAACGGCTTCGGCTGGGCAGGCGGGAGGTCGCCGGGCGGCAGCAACTGCAGCGAGAGCTTGAGGCGGTTGCCGGCGAGATCGACGAGCCGGGCGTAGTCGTCCTCGTGCGGATACTCGCGATAGACGTCGATGATCGCAGCGATGTCGCGAGCGGTGGACTCCGACAGGCGGCGGGTGACCGCCTGCCAATGGCGCTCCATGAACACGAACGCGACCACGCTCTCCAGGAGGACGATGGGCGCGATGATGATGATGAGGGCGCGGGCGTAGAGACCCTTCGGCAGCAGGTCGCCGGTCGCGGCGAAGATCGCCTTGGCAATCCGGGCGCCGGTTGACCGTGCCCTGACCCACCAGGGCTCGGCCGGTTCGTCGGCATTGTCGCGAACGGCGACCATGAGTTGCCTGCTTCTCTCGGACGCCAGCGGCGTGTGTTCCCCCGTCATTCCGGGCCCGTGGGGATCGAGCCAACCGCGTTCGCCGGAGCAAGCGGACCGGCGGACGCCGGTAGCGAGCCCCAGGATGACCCTGGACGATGATCTATCCCGATCAAACCGCTAATCCGTATATAAAATGTAGCCTTTACTGCGCACCGTCTGCAGGTAGACCGGGTTGGAGGGGTCGGTCTCGATCTTGCGCCGCAGCCGGTTGATCTGGACGTCGATGGCGCGCTCGCTGCCGGTCGAGTCGTCGCCGGACAGCTCGTGTCGGGCAATGGCGACCCCCGGGCGCTGGGCGAACTGGCGCAACATATCCCGCTCGCGCTCGGTCAGCTTGATGCTCTCCTCGCCCCGTTTCAGCTCTCCGCGCGCGATATAGAAGACGAAATCGCCCATGCGGACCTCGTCGAGGTTGGCCTGCTGAGCCTGGCCGCGCCGCAGGATGTTCTTCACCCGCAGGACCAGCTCGCGCGGCTCGAACGGCTTCGGCAGATAGTCGTCGACGCCGGCTTCGAGCCCCTCGATGCGGTGTTCCGGCTCCGAGCGCGCCGTGAGCATGCAGATCGGGATCTCGGACGACGATTTCAGGTATCGGGCGAATTCGAGGCCGCTCTCGCCCGGCATCATCACATCGAGGATGACGAGATCGAACTTGAGCCCGCGCATGGCAGCACGGGCCGCGCTGGTGTCCGGCGCCGGGGTGACACGGAACCCGTGCTCGATGAGGTAGCGCGTGAGCAGGTCGCGAATGCGCTGGTCGTCATCGACGATGAGCACGTGAGGTGCATCGTCCGGCGGGCACTCGCGCCGTAGCGCTCCCTCCTCGACGGTCATGAATCCCCCTCCCAGTGACTAGCAATCTCGGGTCAGGCCCCGTCCTCGGGACCGAAAATGAGCTTCTCGATGCGCGGCCGCTCAGCCTCGGCAATCATGCGGGCAAGAAAGCGGCGTGCGGCGGGACCGAAATCCGCGCCCGCCGCGGCCAGTGCCTCGGCGACGCGCGCCATCTGCAACTCGGCGAGCTTGCTGGCAAGCTCCCGTCCTTTCACGGTGAGGAACAGCAGCCGCTCCCGCCGGTCCTCCGAACCAGCTTGCTGCAGGACATAGCCCTCGTCGACGAGCTGTTTCAGGACGCGGGCCAGACTTTGCTTGGTAATCTTCAGGATATCAAGAAGATCAGCCACCCGGAGGCCCGGATGGCGGTTGACGAAGTGCAGAACGCGGTGATGCGCCCGCCCGAATCCGAACTGGGCCAGAACCGCATCGGCCTCGCCGGTGAAGTCACGATAGGCGAAGAACAGCAGCTCGACGAACGTGATGAGCCGCTCCCGGTCGTCCTGAGCGATGGTATCGGGAGCGAGATCCTGTTGACTGGGCGACTTGGTGCGAAGCCCTGGGGCGGCATAAATGTCAGTCATGTTGACTTAATTGGAGGCCATTGTTACGCGTGGCAAGTGCCTTCTGCACTGGACTGCGGCTCATGAGCGCCCACCCCGCATCGTCACTTGCGTTGCCCACCCGGGGCGAGCCGAATTCCGCAGCGAATTCTTCGTACGGCAGCTCCGGCGTGCCTGCGGTAATGGCTTCTCCAAGGAGACGATAATGGCTTCGCTCGTTCCATACGACGATCGCGACGGGTTCATCTGGTTTGACGGCAAGCTCGTGCCGTGGCGGGAAGCGAACCTGCACGTGCTCAGTCACGGTCTTCATTATGCCAGCGCGGTGTTCGAGGGCGAGCGCGCCTATGGCGGCGAGATCTTCAAGCTGACCGAGCACTCGCAGCGGCTCGTCGAAGGCGGCCGCTCGATGGACTTCGAGATTCCGTTCTCCGTGGCCGAGATCGACGCGGCCTGCCGCGAGACGATGAAGGCGAACAATCTCGTCGACTGCTACCTGCGTCCCATCGCGTGGCGCGGCAGCGAGCAGATGGGCGTCTCGGCCCAGCAGAGCAGGATTCACCTCGCCATCGCGGCCTGGGAGTGGGGCTCCTATTTCGATCCGCAGGAGCGCATGCGTGGCATCCGGCTGACGCACGCACAGTATCGCCGCCCCGACCCGCGGACGGCACCCGCCAAGACCAAGGCGGCGGGGCTCTATATGATCTGCACGCTCGAGAAGCACCGCGCCGAGCGCGCGGGCTATGCCGACGCGCTGATGCTCGACTGGCGCGGCCACGTCGCCGAGTGCACGGGCGCCAACATCTTCTTCGTCAAGGATGGCGCGCTGCATACGCCAACTCCGGATTGCTTCCTCGACGGCATCACGCGGCGCACGGTGATCGGCCTGGCGAAGCAGCGCGGCATCACCGTCGAAGAGCGGACGATCATGCCGGAGGAGCTGGGGACGTTTTCCGAATGCTTCCTCGTCGGCACGGCGGCCGAGGTGACCCCAGTGCGTGAGATCGGCGAGAACAATTTCCAGCCGGGCCGAATCACCGAGACGCTGCTGAACGACTACATGACGGCCGTGCAGCCGAAGAAGTAACGCGGCTTCGTCTCTTTATTGCAAAGGCATGCGGGCCGGGACCGATCGTTCCGGCCCGCAGCTTTATGGAAGATCGCGCCGAATCCACTCCCAACAATTATTGTTCTTTCAATTATTTATTCCTGGCGGCAAAGCTCAATTATTCGTGTTTTGCATTCTTTTTGTGCAACGGTCGTCAGCCGAGAAACGATCGGCAGTTGCGGCCGTGCTGGATTCATCCAATCATTTACGAATTCTATGGAACCATCGTTTGACCACTGCGTTAACGAATTGACCGTGTGCAATTTGTGTCCGCGTCTGCACGCTGCGGTCTTCCACCATTCACTTATCTGTTTTCAGTTTACGGGGGATGCGATGGCCGAAAACGGTCAGACTGCGGTCGCATGGGAGATGCTCAGCAGCGTTGTCGTCCT
>JAEZHL010000291.1 GCA_023416575.1 Pseudomonadota bacterium | reverse complement strand
ACCAAGGCGCAGATGCAGGAGTTCCGCGCCAGCCAGGGCATCAACCAGGGCGAGGAGTGGGACCATTTCGCCGGCCTGTCGCTGCCGCGCGAGAAGGTGGAGACCTATCTGAAGCAGGTGCCCTTCGGCAGCCGCGGCAAGCGGCGGCTCAACGCGGCCCGCATCCCGGTGCCCGAGCTCAAGATCCCCGAGGTCAAGGGGCCGATCTCGACGCAGGCCGGCTTCGGGCGCATCCTCGACGATGTCGCGCGCCAGGGCGGGCCGCTCGCCGACCGGATCGTCACGACGTCGCCGGACGTCACGGTGTCGACCAATCTCGGCCCGTGGGTCAACCGGCGCGGCGTGTTCTCCATGGCCAACGTCGAGGACCTGTTCAAGGAGCGCGGGCTCATGTCTCCGCAGAAGTGGGAGATGAGCCCCAAGGGCCAGCACATCGAGCTCGGCATCGCCGAGATGAACCTGTTCCTCAACCTCGCCGCGGCCGGGCTGTCGCATTCGCTGTTCGGCGAGCGGCTCATTCCTATCGGCACGCTCTACGACCCGTTCATCTGCCGCGGCCTGGATGCGCTGAACTACGCCTGCTACCAGGATGCGCGGTTCATCGTCGTGGCGACGCCATCGGGCATCACGCTGGCGCCGGAAGGCGGCGCGCACCAGTCGATCGCGACACCGCTCCTCGGCATGGCGCAGGACGGGCTGGCCTCATTCGAGCCGGCATATCTCGACGAGCTCAGCGTGATCATGAACTGGGCCTTCGACTACGTGCAGCGCGAGGGCGAGGAGGACAAGGAGGAGCGCTGGCTGCGCGATGAGAAGGGCGGCTCGGTCTATTTGCGCCTGACCACCCGGCCTCTGGATCAGCCGGTGCGTGAGATGACGCCGCAGCTGCGCTCCGACATCATCAACGGCGGCTACTGGCTGCGCCGTCCGGATCCCGGCACCGGTCTTGCCATCATCTATACGGGCACAGTGGCACCGGAGGCGATCGAGGCGGCGGGCCTGCTCTCCGAGGACCGGCGCGGCGCCGGCGTGCTCGCGGTCACCTCGGCCGACCGCCTCTCGGCGGGCTGGCACGGGGCACAGCGCGCGCGCGAGCATGGCATCCGCAACGCGCGCTCCCACGTCGAGCAGCTGCTGTCGGCGCTGCCCCGTGATGCGGCGATCATCACCGTCTGCGACGCGCACCCGGAGACGCTGTCCTGGATCGGCAGCGTCATGGGCCATCGCGTGCGGCCGCTCGGCGTCGAGCACTTCGGCCAGTCGGGCTCGATCAGCGAGCTGTACGGCCACTATGGGCTCGATGTGAACGCCATCCTGGCGGCTGCGGAGGGACTGGGCGCCCAGCCGGTGCGCTACCGGGTCGTGAGCTGACGATCGAACGGCATGCGGATGCGCTTGGCCGTGAGCGCATCCGCCGGCTGGTTTTTCCTCCGGACTACGAGCTCTTCTTCAGCCGTGCGTCCATGCACTTCTTCTCCTTGGCGCTCCAGTACATGTGAGTGCCGCACGTGGCCTTGCCCTTCGGCTTTCCCTGGACTTCGATGAGCATGCTTCCCGGCCGCGCGCCGTCCGGTCCCGGACCGATCGCGGCCTGGACGGCGGGGATGAAGGTGTAGCCGAGTGCAGCGCCAGAGAATGCAAGGGCAAGAAGCTGTTTCGACAGCGACATGGGTCTTCCTCCGCGAATGTTATCCGCGGCGACGGCTATGAGCCGAACTCCCTAAGCCCCTCATACGGTTAGCATGCCTGCCGGTGATCCGCAATCTGATCGGTGCGGGAGAGACGGGCGGCGGCGAGCCAGCCGCTGAGGGCAATCGCGGCGTCGGCGAAGCCGTCGATGGCGACGTGGTTGATGCTGCTCTGCCGGCAGTGCTGGGCGAGCTTGCCCTTGGCGAGCACCAGGTCGCAGCGTTCGGCGATGCAGAAATCCGATCGCCCGTCGCCGACCATGATGTTGGCGCCGAGGCCCATGAAGCTGGCGTGAGCGCATTTGCAGTTGCCCATCCGCATGCGGCAGTCGGAGCGCATGTACGGAAACCGCAGCGCCCAGCGATCGCCGCCCTGGTGCTCGAGCTGGTTGGCATAGAACGGCAGATCGAGACCCGCGGCCCGCAACACGGTGCCAACCAGCAGGTCCATGCCATCCGACACGACGGTGACGCGGGCGCCGTGATCGCGGCACAGCCGGACGAAGCCCGGGAATGCAGGATCGATCTTCATTTCGGAAAGGAAGCGCGTGATCTCTTCCGGGCTCGCGCGGATGAGCCGGACCTGCCGCGCCATGGCCTCGCTGGACGTGATCAGGCCCTGCTGCCATTCCGCTTCGATCTCCAGCCAGTAGGGGTCGGCGAAGCGGGCGAAGAGCTGGTCCGTCGGGTCCTCCGGCGCGATGGTGCCGTCGAAATCGACGAAGACGTCGAGGGGCAGGCGAAAAGCCGGCTTCATCTGAGTAGCGAGGAACATGGCTCTCATGACCTTTACGCGGGGATCACCATCGGACCCTACGGCACGGCGGCCGGGGTGGCTGTTCCGCAGGTGACCGGACGTTCTGAAGGCACGGCGATCGAGGTCGGGCCGCCAGCCAGCAGCCCAACGGTCGCTCATGTCCAGGAGAAGCTCGGCAAAATAAAGGTCAGATCAGGGAAGTTTCTTCGCCGGTGCAGCTGGCTCGGGAGCCGGGAGAAGGAGCGGCGGCCGAATCAAAGACGAGGGAGCGGCCTTCCGCTGTGAACGGGGAGATGACGCCACAAACAAATAAGGCCGCCCCATCGGACGGCCTTCGGGCAATGGTGCTGCCGGTGCGGATTGAACGCACGACCTCTCCCTTCATCACACCGACGCTTTCGCGTCCGCCGCAAGCGGCGTTCGTGCGCTGGACCATCCCTTCATCCTCGATCCCTTGCGGGACCCTTAGATGCCACCCGTCTGGCCTCTACACCTTCCCGGGATTACCGGGCTTGGCTCGGGATTGCCGTCGGCCGGACCGGACGGTTTCCCCGAATTTGGGCGGTGCGCACCTGTCCGTTTCCGGGCAGGGGGGCAAGTTTACCAAGGGAGTGCTCTACCACTGAGCTACGGCAGCCTGTCTCCTTGTGGCAGCAAAGCCCGAGATGCTCGTGCCGGCTGCGACGGGCATCGGTCTAACCTATCGCCGGCTGCTTCGCAAGCGCAGCGGCGCCTTCTGCTCACGATAAATCAAAGGTTTCCCTTCATGTGCCGGATGGGGGGCTGAAGGCGCCCGGCGGCGCGAGGCCGGGGGTGACGTAGGCGTGATGCAGCGCATCGAGCTGCGCCCAGAGGACGTCGCACTTGAAGCGGACCGCCGCGATGACGCGCTCCTGCAATTTTCGGGAGGTGGCGTGGCGCTTGACATAGTCGAGGGCGAAATCGGCATCCCGCGTCGCCTGCGTGAGGCGGCGCCGGAAGTAGGCCATGACCGCCTCGTCGATGAAATCGTAGTTCTCCAGCATGCCGGCGATGCGCTCGCGGTGGATGGAGGGCGCGAAAAGCTCGGTCAGCGAGGAAGCGACAGCTTCCACAAGGGAGCGCTCGCGCACGAACGCGACATAGGCCTCGACGGCGAAGTGCGTCGCGGGCAGGGCGCCGACCATCGAGGTCACGTAAGCGCGGTCGAGGCCAAGCCCATCCGTCAGGACGAGCCAGCGCTCGATTCCGCCTTCCTCATCGGCGCCGGTGCCGTCGTGATCGAGGAGGCGGTGGACCCAGGCGCGGCGCAGATCCCGGTCGCTCGTGCGACTTAAAAGGGCTGCGTCCTTGCGCGGTACGGCGGCCTGGTAGCAGTAGCGGTTGAGCGCCCACGCCTGCACCTGAACTTTGCTGAGCTGGCCGGCGTGCAGCAGCCGGTGGAAGGGATGTTTGTCGTGGTAGCGCTCGGCACCGACGGCCCGAATCTGGCGCTCGAGCTCGTCCGGGGTCATGGGGCTGGTCAAAGGACGATCTCCATGCCGTCATGCGCGATTTCCCAGCCGGCGCGCTCCACCCACGCACGCTCGGGCGATCCCGCGCGGAGCGCCGGATTCGTGTTGTTGATGTGCGTGAAGATGCGCCGGCCGACGTCCAGCCCGGCGAGCCCGGTCACGGCGCCTTCGGGGCCCGACATGCTGACATGGCCCATGCGCCGGCCGGTCTTGGCGGACAGCTTCTGCCGGATCATTTCGTCGTCAGTGAAGAGCGTGCCGTCGAACAGGAGTGCGGCCGCGCCCGTCATCCGGGCGATGAGCGCGGGCTCGACGGCGGCGCAGCCGGGAACGTAGCAGACGAACCGGCCGCTGCGGGCGTCGGCCACCCGGAGCCCGATCACATCGCCCGAGATGGTGCCGCGTTCTGGGCGCGCTGCGTCCTCGAGGTAGAGCGCGACCTTGCCGGGGAGCGAAAATGCCGTGATGCGGAGGTCCGGACAGCCCGCAGGCTCGAAGTCCTGGTCCTCCGGGATCGGGATGCGCTGGACGCAGTCGGCTGCCAGGACGCCGAACACCGGGTTGGCGGCGAGCGTGGCGAGGATCGGGGGCGCGGCGTAGAGGGCGAAGGGCTGACGCTCGCGCAGGGTGAGGAGGCCGGCGATGTGGTCGACATCTCCGCTCGTCAGGACCACGCTCCTGATCGGGCTGTCGCGGTGAGCGCCCCCGGGATTGGGGTTGAGCGCGGGGGTTGCCGCAATCTGCTGGCGCAGGTCGGGGGAGGCGTTGATCAGCGTCCAGTTCCGACCGTC
>JAEZHL010000265.1 GCA_023416575.1 Pseudomonadota bacterium | reverse complement strand
GCTCAGCAGCGACGGCACGGGACCGCCCGAGCCAGGAGCCAACGGCCGCGGATCGGTTCCCGGGAGCGCAACGACGATGCGATCCGGCGGCACCTCGAACATCCGGCCGAGCCAGGTCGCCGTCTCGCACGAGGTCACGATGGCGAGCCGGACGTGCCGCAGCGCCTTGCGCTCCGACCGGGCAAAGACATCATCCGCACCACCGTTCCGTTCCAGCATCAGCGGATGGTGCACGATCATCGCCAGCCGTAGCCGCTGCGCCTCACGCTGCGCTACCTCCGGCAGCACGCCGAGACAGAGCTGATCTGCGACGACAATGGTGCCGTCCGGGAGCGCCGCGAACGCCGCAGCCGATGCCGCCCGCGCCTCAGCACTCGGATGCGGGAATCCTGCGGGCAGCACGAGATCCCGCACGTGCCACCCCAACAGGCGGAGCTCCCGCATTAGCCGCGCGTCGTAGACCCAGCCTCCCGTGCGCCGCTCGTAGTCGGCCGAGATCGCGAATACGAGCGCGCGGCGCGCTCCTGCCGCCCCTTCGAGCTTGAGGCGCTCGATTTCCCTGCTGTCGGGCATTCATCCCCCCACGCCGTACTATGCCGGCTGATCGTCAGCGGCGAAAGTGCCAGCGCGGGAAGCGATGTCAGCGAGGGCACCCGAAGCGGTCTATGCCCGGGATTGGCGCGCGAGCTACGGCCCGCGATTTAATGCCAGCCACCCCGGCAATTGCGAGGTGGCTTGCCGCGGCCACAATTCGATTTCCAGTACGTCCCTGTCGTTGGCGCCTTCTCTCCCATCCGTCGTCCGGATGTTTGCGGGCCACTCCGTTGGGAGGATGCGCTTGCGCCTATTTTTGTTGCCTCGCCGCTGCGGCTCTTGCCGGGACCCCTCGCTTCGGCAGCCTGCCCAATAACGATTGCAGCCAACAAAAGCCCGATCCAGACAACAGCTCTCGTAGGTGCCGCTGGCGCGCGCATGGGTGTGATCATCCGGGAATATCCTTCTGAGAGATTTAGGAGGTCGGCCTCCAACCCCTCGTATCGCGCGTCTCGATCCCTGGTCGCGTCCGCCGTTCGGTTGATGTTTGAATTTGACGCAGCATCAACCGAACGATGGAAGGCGCGCCGGAAGCGCAATGCTACGTGCGTTCGAATGCTCGCTGCTCATCGCACTACGCCGCAGAAGCCGAGCGATGGCAAGACGAGCGCTCACGAGGATCTGAGCCGGAGCACGACATTGGCCACCCACACATCGATACTGACGAGAGCCACGGCTGCGTTTCTGTTGAGTGCAGCCCTTCTCATCCCGCTACAATCCGCAGAGGCTCGGAAGAGCGGTGGAGAGCGCGGGGCTGGCGGCGGACCTAAGATCGCCTTGCCCGCATCGCGCACCGGAGCGTCACGAGACGCGAGCACAAGCCGCGCTCGTTTCGGCGAACGCGCACCCCTCACGGGGACGAGCAAGAGTGGCCCCAATAGCGTGACACGTGACCACCGCGGTGAGGCGCCAAGGCCTCGGCAGCAAAGCATCAGGGGCGTCAGGCCCTGCCGCAACTGGGCGCACTGCGGTCGCTACTACGGCGGGTCCCCGCTCATACGCGACCATCGCTAACCGACCGCCCGTGGACCGACCGTCACTGCGTTCGCCAGCGTCTCGCTCATTCCCAAAGACGCCAGCGAGCCAACAGAAGCAGTGGCGGTCGCGTGCCAGCGCTCCTCATCGATCTGCGCCGGCCGCCGCGCATAGCGGATGCGATCGCGTCGGCAAAGTGTCGGCCAGAGTTCATCCTCATTCATCAAATTCGTGGAGCAGTACGCGCCGGCGCGCATATTCAGCCCTGCCCCTGCCCATCTGATCTGGCACTTCGCCCAAAAGATTGGCACTGCGAAAGAATGGCACCGCAAAGCCTTGTTCGATCGCGTCCTGGTGAATTAGGATCGGTTCTGTTGCAGCAAACGGAACAACAGGTATCGGAAGATAGAACCAATCAAACTCATCCGGATGCTGCCAGACCGCATTCTGCATGTCGGGAGTGGAGGAGAATGGCATGACAAAGGCTTGGCTGTTGGCGCTGCCGTTGGCGCTCGGCGTTGGTGTGGCGAGTGCCCACGCCCAGACGAAGGAAGTCACGTTCGCCCACCAGGATATGATCGTGCCCATGCGCGCGATGATGGCGTCCGGCGAGCTCGAAAAGGCCACCGGCTACAAGATCAACTGGAAGATGTTCACGGGCGGCGGCGACGTCATCAAGGCCATGGCCTCCGGCGAGGTGCCGATCGGCGAGGTGGGCTCGAGCCCGGCAACGGCCGCGATCGCCCAGGGCATGGATATGCAGATCATCTGGATCCTGGACGACATCGGCAATGCCGAGCAGCTCGTCGCCCGCAACGGCACCGGGATCAACTCGGTCGCCGATCTGAAAGGCAAGAAGGTCGCGACGCCGTTCGTCTCCACGACCCACTACCACTTGCTCGCCGCGCTGACCGATGCCGGCATCAATCCGAAGGAAGTCCAGATCCTCAACATGCGCCCGCCGGAGATCGCCGCCGCGTGGGAGCGTGGCGACATCGACGCGACCTTCGTCTGGAACCCGGCGCTCGCCAAGGCCAAGGCGACCGGCAAGGTGATCCTCTCGTCCGGCGATCTCGCCAAGAAGGGTAAGCCGACGTTCGACGCCATCATGGTCAATCGCGCCTGGGCGGAGAAGAACAAGGACTTCCTGACGAAGTTCATCGCCGCTGTCGCCAAGCAGGACGCCGCCTACATGGCCGATAAAGCGAAGTGGACGGCCGGCTCCGATATGGTCAAAGCTACGGCCAAGATCGTCGGCGCCAAGCCCGAGGACGTGCCGGAGGCGATGGGCGCCTACAACTTCCCGACCGCCGCCGAGCAGGCCTCGAAGACCTGGCTGGGTGGCGGCAAGGACAGCGGCGTCGCCAAGGCCGTCATGGACACCGCCGCCTTCCTCAAGGAGCAGGGCCGCATCACCGAGCTTCCGAGCAACCCCGAGAAGTTCGTGAGCGGTGAATACGCGGCTGCGGCGGCGAAATAGGTCGGCTGGCCGCGCGCGGAGACTGAGCTTCGGGCGCGGCAGGGTCGAACGGGTGGCAGCAAGCACTTTCCGCCTCTCCCCAGGGGGCGAGGTCGGCCCGACGGGCCGGGTGAGAGGCAACGGCGTTCGCGATCGTGGCCCCTCACCCCGACCCTCTCCCGCCGGAGAGGGAGATTGGACGTGGACCCGAGATGCTTCCCGAAGTCAGAAACACACCAGCCGCGAGGACTTCGTGTCGAAGCTCGAAGTACGTGACCTGTCCGTCCGCTATCAAACTGCCTCGGGCATCGTCGAGGCTCTGTCGCACGTCAATCTCTCGATCAGGGATCGCGAGTTCATCGTCGCCATCGGTGCGTCCGGTTGCGGCAAGACCACCCTGCTGTCGGTGATCGCAGGCTTTCTCGGCCCCTCGGATGGCGAGGTTCTCCTCGACGGCAAGCCGGTAGTGGGACCGGGCGCCGACCGTGGCGTCGTCTTCCAGCGCCACGCACTGATGCCGTGGCTGAGCGTGCTCGACAACGTCGCCTTCGGGCTCAAGATTCGCGGGCTGCCGCGGGAGGAGCGCCACGCGATCGCGCGGGAGAAGCTGGCGCTCGTCGGCCTCGCCGATTTCGCCGGCAAGATGATCTACGAGCTCTCGGGCGGCATGCAGCAGCGCGTCGGCATTGCCCGCGCGCTCGCCTCCGACCCGGAAGTGCTGCTGATGGACGAGCCGCTGGGCGCGCTCGATGCGCTCACCCGCGAGCAGGTGCAGGAGCTGATCCTCGACGTCTGGCACCGCACCGGCAAGATGATCTTCTTCATCACCCACTCGGTCGAGGAGGCGATCTTCCTGGCCACCCGGCTCGTCATCATGACGCCGCGGCCGGGCAAGATCGAGAAGGTCTACGACCTCGACTTCTGCCACCGTTTCATCGAGTCACGCGACGCGCGCGCCGTGAAGTCCAGCGCGGATTTCATCAAGCTGCGCGAGGAGGTGCTGAGCGAGATCCAGCGCCGCGAAACCGTATCCGCCCCTGCCTGAGCCTCCCCGAACACCGGAGCCGTAACCGATGACGCAAGTAACCGAGGCGGGGAAGAACACCGGCGAGGCCAGCCCGCTTGGCACCGCCGCCAAACCCGTGGGCACCCCCCAGCGCACGAGCCGCTACCGGGTGCTCGGCGAGGGCTCGAGCATGACGCTCAGCATCATCAGCATCGTCGCCCTGCTCGGCCTGTGGTGGCTCGCGACCAACATGCAATGGGTCCGGCCGCTGTTTCTGCCGCGGCCCGAGACGATCTGGGCCGCCTTCTGGCAGGCGGTCAACGGCGATCTCGACAATCACACGCTCTGGGTTCACTTCCTGTGGAGCATGTATCGGGTCTTTTTCGCCTTCGCGCTGGCGGTCGCCATCGGCATTCCGATCGGCATCGCGATGGGCGTATCACGGATCGCTCGAGGCATCTTCGACCCGCCGATCGAGTTCTACCGCCCGCTGCCGCCACTCGCCTACCTGCCACTGATGATCATCTGGTTCGGCATCGGCGAGCAATCCAAGATTATGCTGCTTTTCCTGGCGATCTTCGCGCCTGTCGCGCTTTCCGCTCGCGCCGGCGTGCGCTCGGTCAGCCAGGAGCAGATCCAGGCCGCGCTGTCGATGGGCGCCAGCCGCGCGCAGGTGGTCCGCCACGTCGTGCTGCCGGCCGCGTTGCCCGAGATCCTGGTGGGCCTGCGCATCGGCATGGGCGTCGGCTGGACGACGCTGGTCGCGGCCGAGATGGTCGCCGCCGATGCCGGCCTCGGCAAGATGGTCTACAACGC
>JAEZHL010000397.1 GCA_023416575.1 Pseudomonadota bacterium | reverse complement strand
GACTCCATGCCCATCGATGCGGCGGCCGCCCGCTTCCTCAAACAGATGAAGATCGTCGAGGGAGACAGACAGATGCAGGACGTCTCCGGGCTTGGCGCGAATACGCTCACGGCACGCGACAGTCACGTCGCACTCTCCGATCCGGGCGACAACCTGCGTTTCCGACCCGGTCGGTTCGACAACAACAACCCTGGCTTCTATCCCTGTCCCGCCGATTACGAGATCTTCGGGCCGGACGCCGTAGACGATACGCTTCCCATTCAAGGCGGTCGACACGTCGCCGAGCGGCAGGCTCGGTCCCTTGTCGGCGACAAACTGCCCCCCTTCGACCTTGCCCGCGATCAAATTCATGGACGGCGAACCAATGAAACCAGCAACGAAGAGATTTGCCGGCCTGTCATAGACATCCAGCGGCGCTCCGATCTGCTCGACCACGCCGTTCTGCATCACCACAATCCTGTCCGCCATCGTCATCGCTTCGATCTGATCATGCGTGACATAGATGATGGTCGTCTTGAGTCTCTGATGCAGTTCCTTCAATTCCGTCCGCATCGCCACGCGTAGTTTAGCGTCAAGGTTCGAAAGGGGTTCGTCGAACAGGAAAACCTCAGGGTTGCGAACGATGGCGCGGCCCATCGCAACGCGCTGCCGCTGGCCACCGGACAATTCGCGCGGGTAGCGATCCAGATAAGGTTGCAGTCCCAGGATTTCCGCGGCGTATTCGATGCGACTGGCAATTTCGTCCTTCGGGCTTTTGCGGAGCTTCAGCGAAAACGCCATGTTCGCCCGGACGCTCATATGCGGGTAAAGCGCATAGTTTTGAAAAACCATGGCAATATCCCGGTCCTTTGGAGGGACATCGTTGACGACTTTGGATCCGATCCGGATACAGCCGCTGGTGATGTCCTCGAGGCCCGCAACCATGCGAAGCAGCGTCGACTTTCCGCAGCCGGACGGGCCGACCAACACGACGAACTCGCCATCCCGGATGTCTATCCCTGCACCGTGGATGACCTCGAGCGAACCGTAGGACTTTCGCACGTTTTCGATCGCAACGGACGCCATTTGCCCCTATCTCCGATTATTGTTGTCGTTGCGCGGACCCGCAAACCGGTCATCCCCGCGATCCTGACGTCAGGTCAGGCTGACGAACTTTCTGTTCAGATACCCTTCAATGCCTTCGGTTCCGCCCTCGTATCCCTGCCCGCTGTCCTTGACGCCGCCCATCGGCGTCTCGGTCAACGTCATGGAGAGGCTGTTGACGGCAATCATGCCCGCCTCGATTTCGCTGGAAGCCGCGAGGGCCGTGCGCACCGAGCCGGTGAAGACATAGGCAGCGAGACCGTAGGGAAGCGCGTTGGCCGATGCGATCACCTCGTCGAACTCACTGAACGCGTTTATCGGCGCAAGCGGTCCGAACGGCTCTTCCTGCATCAGCCGAGACGTGTTCGACACCTCCCGCAACACCGTTGGCTGGAAGAAGTAGCCTCTGTTTCCGGTACGCGAGCCTCCCAGTAGAACCTCGCCGCCAAGAGCTGGATCGGCCATGAACCGGTCCATCGCATCCAGGCGGCGCGGGTTTGCCATGGGGCCCATCGTCGTAGCGGGGTCCAGGCCGTCACCAAGCGTCAGCGCGGCCGCCTCTGCCACGAAAGCCGCGGCAAACTCGTCGGCGACGGTCTGGTGCACGTAGAAGCGGCTGGGCGCGATGCAGACTTGGCCGGCATTGCGATACTTGCCGGCGGCCAGAATCCTGGCGGCCTGTGTCACGTTGGCGTCATCGAACACGATCGCGGGCGAGTGGCCGCCAAGCTCCATGGTAACCCGCTTCATGCCATCGGCCGCAAGACGGGTCAGGTGCTTACCGACAGGGACGGAGCCCGTGAACGAAATCTTGCGAATGACCGGGCTCGCAATCAGCGTTTCGGACACATGCGCAGGGTTGCCGAAGACCAGATTGAGGACGCCCGCCGGAACACCGGCCTCCACGAATGCGCGAACGATCTCCACAGCCGTGCCGGGCGTCTCTTCGGCCGCCTTGATCACCACTGAGCAGCCAGCGGCAATCGCCGTTGCGATCTTTCGCGCGGGTGTCGTCGCCGGGAAGTTCCACGGGGTGAAGGCTGCAGACGGTCCGACCGGCTCCGGCATCACGAGCTGACGCATGTCGGCCGCACGCCCCGGAACGACCCGGCCATAAACGCGCCGTCCCTCTTCCGCCGCCCATTCGACGATGTCGGCTGCGGCGTCGACCTCGGCGCGAGACTCAGCGAGTATCTTCCCCTGCTCCAGAGTAAGGACAACGGCGATGGCGTCTCGGCGTGCCCGGACATTCTCCGCGGCCCTGCGCAATACCTTAGCGCGGTCATATGCGGACACTCGCCGCCAGGCCCTGAAAGCGCGTTCGCTCGATGCGAGAGCGTCGGCCAGATCCTCGCTTCCGGCATGCCACAGGTCGGCGAGAACTTCTTCCGTTGCCGGATTGATAACAGGCTCGCTCACTCGCCCGCCACCGCAACGCCATTGACCGTCGATGTACAGGCCAAGTTCGGGATATGCGTGTTCGTTCATCGTTGTACCCGTCACGCCGCTTTCGTGTTGCGCATTTCCGCGGTGTCGAGGATCAGGTCGGAACCCTTCTCCCCGATCATGATTGCCGGCGCGTTCGTGTTGCCTGAGATCAACGTGGGCATGATGGATGCATCGACGACACGCAGTCCGACCACGCCATGGACACGCAACTGGTCGTCTACAACCGCAAGATCGTCGCTTCCCATGCGGCAGGTGCCGACCGGGTGATACACCGACATCGCCTTAGCCTTGAGGAATTCCAGCAACCGCTCATCCCCCTGGATTTCGGGCCCCGGCTCTCGCTCGGCGACGATGAGACTGGCAAGAGGATCGGTCGCCGCGATCTGCCGGATGATCGACATGCCGGCGGCAAGTACGGGAGCGTCCCGCGGATCGCCGAGGTAGTTCGGCGAAATCGCCGGGGATGCCAGCGGATCTGCGGTGGTGATGCGCACATGACCGCGCGAGTAAGGCCGCAATTGACAGACGGTAAGCGTGAAACCAGAGAAGCTGTGCAGGGACGGCTTGTCCTTGCGGTCTGTGCTAAATGGGTAGAGGTGGATTTGGACATCCGGACGGTCAAGATCCGCGCGCGTGCGTAGGAAAGCGCCCGCATGGCCGGCCCACCAGCCGAGCGGACCCTTACGCGCCAGCGCGAAATTGAGCCCCATCCGCAGCTGACGGAAAAGACTGGCCATATCGTCGTTGAGTGTAATCTTATCGCGCGTCTCGAAGATGAACCGCGCCTGGAGGTGGTCTTGCAGGTTTTCGCCGACGCCGGGGAGCGCCTTCACGACTGGGATCTCGAACTTGTCGAGCAATGATTTCGGGCCAATCCCGGACAACTGAAGAATCTGCGGCGACTGGATCGCGCCTGCTGCGAGTACCACCTCGCGCCGCGCTTCGACCTGCACTTCGCGTCCGTTCTGGACATACGCAACGCCGCAAGCGCGCAGGCCATCGAAAAGCACGCGCGAAACATGAGCGTTTATTTCCAGATGGACATTCGACCGCTTAAGTGCCGGGCGAAGAAACGCCCTGGCCGTGCTGTAGCGCAAACCGTTGCGCGCCGTTGCCTGAAACCGGCCGACACCTTCCTGTTCCGCGCCGTTGAAATCCGGATTGTAGGCATAACCGGCATTGACGCCGGCCTTCAGAAACGCTTCGGAAATCGGATGCTTCTCAAGCATGTCCGACACCGGCAGCCGGCCGCCCGCGCCGTGCCACTGGTCGGCGCCACGCATCTGGTCCTCGCTGCGCCTGAACAGCGGCAGCACGTCATCATAACCCCAGCCGAAGTTTCCAAGATCGCGCCAGCCATCGTAGTCCTCGCGCTGGCCGCGGACGTAGAGCAGACCATTAATCGAGCTTGATCCGCCAAGCACCTTGCCGCGAGGCTGGGCGATCCGGCGACCGTTCAGGCCGGGCTGCGGCTCGGTCTCGAACATCCAGTTGACGTCTCGATTGAAAAAGGTACGCCCATAGCCGAGCGGGACATGAATCCACACATTGCGGTCCTTGCCGCCGGCCTCGAGCACCAGCACGGAGTGCTCGCCACTGGCGCTCAGGCGGTCGGCGAGCACGCCGCCCGCTGAGCCGGCGCCAACGATGATGTAGTCGTATGTCGAACGGGACATGACAGTATCCGCTTATCAGTTGGCGAGGCCACTGGTTTGGAAGCCGCGGACCAGATACTTGCGGCCGAAAAGCACCAACAGCAGGCCAGGCAAGGCCAGGAGAAAATTGGCGGCCTGAATCACTGCCCAATTCAGTTCCATCTGTTGGACGAACAGACTCATGGCAATCGGCAAGGTGAACATCTGGTCGTCGCGCATCAGCATCAACCCGAGCACGAAGTCGTTCCAGGACGCCGCAAAGGCGAAAATGTAGACCGCCGTCAGAGCTGGGAGGGAAAGCGGCACCATAACCAGCATGAAAGTCTGGAACTTCGACGCGCCGTCGATCTCCGCCGCTTCCTCATAAGATTTCGGGAGCGCCTGATAGAACTGCCACATCAGCCAGAGACCGAAGGGCAGGCTCAGCGTCACATGCGCGGCCGCCAGCCCCCCCACCGAATTCAGCATCCCCATCTTCTGGAACAGCGCGAAGAACGGGATTCCCAGAAGCACTTCGGGGAACATGTAGGAGAACAGCACCACCTGTGCGATCAGCACTTTGCCGGGGAGATTCGTCCTCGCAAGCGCGTAGCCCCCGAGCGCACTGCAAATAACCACGGTGGTACTGCTCACCAGCGCGACCACGAGACTGTTGCCGGCGTTCACAAGAAAGTTGGTGGACGTCAGAAGGGTGGTGAAGTTTTCCAGAGTAAAGCTGCTGAGCCAAAGCCTCGGCCTGTATACGTCGGCGGGGGTCTCCAGCGCCGACTTAAGTATCCAGTAGAAGGGGAACAGCGTCGGCAACAGGTAGAGCGCGATCAACGCTTTGGGCAGGAACGAGCGCCGCTTAGCCACGTGCCACCTCCTTCTCCGGCTGGAATACGCGGATGTAGATGATGCCGAACACAAGAAGGATGACGAAGATTACCGTCGAGGCGGCACCGCCAAGACCATAGTCGTTGTCGTAAAAGGCCCTCATGTAGGCGTAGAGCGGCAGCGTGGTGGTGCCTCCCATCGGCCCCCCGCCGGTAAGCAGCCAGATGATGTCGAAACGGTTGAACATCCAGATGCCGCGCAGCAGGATCACCAGCAGGATCGTCGCGCGCAACATCGGCAGGGTTATATAGACCAGTTCCTGCCACCAATTGACCCCATCGACGCGCGCCGCCTCGTAAACGCTCGGCGAAATGGTTCCCAAATTGGCCAGGACGATGAGCACCACGAAAGGGGTGAACTGCCAGACGCTCGCGGCCGTCACCAGAGACATCGCCAGAACGCCGGTGCTGGTGAATTCGATCGCCGTGCCGATCAGACCGGTTTCGATCATCATCTGGTTGAAGATGCCGTTGAGGCTGTCCGTCATCCAGCGCCAGATGAGAGCGGTCGTCACTGTCGGGATCATGTAGGGCATGAGCACGAAGCTGACGACCAGCCCGCTGGCGTAGCGATAGATCAATATCGCGATCGCGACTCCGAGCACGACTTCCAGGGCGGTTGATATGACAGCATAAGCTGTCCCCACCGCGAGCGCCTGCCAGAAGGAAGCGTCACTGAAAATCGTGCGGTAGTTGTCCAGGCCGGCGAAAGTCACGCCGGCCTGAAATGGTCCACTATAGGTGAAGCCCAGTATGATCGCCCAGGTTACTGGGACGATCAGCACCGCGATGAACAGGAACGACACGAGCAACAGCGAGATGCTCGAGAAGTCCAGTTTTGCTCTTTTTTCGGTGGCCCCCACGCTTCACACCCGTCCGTTTAGCCGCGGCGCAGAAGAGCGCGGGCTGCCGAGGCGGCCTGATCGATGGCCGCTGCGGGATTGGCTCCGCCCTGCACGACGCTGGCGAGCATCTTGTTGTAGACGGTGCTGGTGTAGACGCGGGCGCGCTGCCAATTCGGTTTCTCGCCGGTTAGATCGTAGACCGGGTTGCGCGCCTGATCCCAGGCCGTGCCGATCACCTTGACGATTTCCGGATGCGCCTTGACGAAATCGTTCTGCTGGTAGCCGCCGAGGAAGTCCTCCTTGGTCACAGGCAGAACGTGCAGCGGAATCGACCACAGATAGTCGAAATAGTTCTGCTGCTCGCGCAGGAAACTGATGATGGACTTTGCCACTTTCTTATTCTTGGAGCCGCTGAAAACCATGAACCCTTCCGCAGAGAGCCGGTTGGCAGGGGCGCGGCCGTAAGGTTGCAGCATCGGCTTGGTAACTGGGACCAGCTCCGCGTTGTTCTGGCTGGTTACTGCGAACAGGCGCGATCCGATGTAATCGGCCATCGCAACACGGCCGGAGGCATAGGAGTTCATGATGTCGCCCCAGCCGAAATTCGTGCCGCTCGGCGAGAATTTCGACATGCGCGCCAGGAATGCCAGCGTCTCGGCAAGTCTCGTCTTGTTCTCACCGCTGTCGAAAACGACGTTGCCTTCATCGTCGATGAAGTTGACGCCGTTGGAGAACGCGTAGCTGAACAGCGAGGAGACGGGATTATCGCCGGTCTCGTTCGACGACATGACATAGCCGTACTGGCCGTTTCCGGTCATTTTCGCTGCGACGGCCTCGAATTCCTGCCAAGTCGTCGGAGGCTGGAGACCGGCCTTCTCCAGAAGGTCGGAGCGATACCAGCTATAGGTGAATTTCACACCCATCGGGACGAACACGTCCTCGCCATCAAATCGGGCGCGCCAACGGTCCGGCAGGTTCTTGATTCCGCTCACGATGTCCGTGACAGGCTCGAGCAGTTTCGAGTGGGCGTAAAGAGTTGCGTCCTCGATGTCGAGATTGACGATGTCCGGCGCCGTCCCGCTCTGAAGCATCGACGCCACCTGCTTGCGTACGGCCTCGGGCGAGGTGAACAACGGGTTGATCTTGAGGCCGGGGTTGGCTGCCTCCAGCGAGGCGATCAGGCGCCCGGTCACCTCCTTGGTCGTCGGAAGCGACTCGTAGGTCAAATAGCTGATCGTTCCGGTGAGCCCGGCCGCCAGTGATGCACGCGGCAAGGCCATTGCCGCTCCGGCACCAAGTGCCAGCTTGAGAAATTCCGCACGTGTTATGGTCATCTGCTTCTCTCCCTTTCAACTTGATCTGGTACGGGGCTTGCGCGCCCTTCTTTCGGTGCGGTGCGCTGGTAGCGCGCTCAGCGCGGCTTGAGCGTGCCGCCCTGCGACAGCGGCTGAACGCTGCCCTGATAAATCGCGAGCCAACCCCGCTTCTCATTTCCGACGAAGGGTGGCAGTGCCGCGAGGCGGCTCTTCATCTCTTCATTGGAAATCTCGATCTCGATCGTCCGCCTCTCGACGTCGATCACCACGCTGTCGCCGTCGCGCACGATCGCGATCGGCCCCCCGTCGGCCGCCTCGGGCATCACCTGGCCGACCGTGAAGCCGCGATTGAGGCCTGAAAGTTGGCCATCCGTGATCACCGCAACCTCCGTACCCAGACGGGCTCCGTTGATCGCCGCCACGAACCACGACGCGGACGCCACGCCTGGGCCGCCCCGCGCGCCAAGGCCGCGAAGAACAATGACCTCGCCGCCCTTGATCTCTCCGTCCCTCAGGGCATCCATAGCCGCTTCCTGAGATTCGAAGACGCGGCAAGGGCCACGGAAGCTGGTTGCCGCGCTGGCGCCCAGCTTCATGATGGAGCCCTCAGGTGCGAGCGAGCCGCTCAGAATTACAACCGACGGACCGGGGCCAGCCGGCTTCTCCAGGCTGGAGATGCCGTCACCGACCTGCGCATCGGCGAGATTGTCCCGCAGCGTCTGTCCGGTCGCCGTCACGACGTCGAGATTGAGCAGGGTTTCGAGGCGCTTCATGACGGCCCGCGCGCCGCCCGCTGCCTCAAGATCTTCGATGCGGCCACTGCCATTAGGCTTGATCTTGGCCAAAATCGGCACTTTCGCGCCGAGCTCGCGGATGAGTTCGTAGACGTTGACGTCCACCTCTCCCTCGCTTGCCACGGCTTGCAAATGGCGCAGCATGTTGATCGAGCCGCTGAGCGCCAGGCCCACGGCGATCGCATTAGCGAAAGCGGGCGGCGTCATGATATCCCGCGGCTTCAATCCCTCATCGACCATGGAAACGATGCGACGACCGGCAAGACGCGCCAATTCACGCATGCGCTGGCCGGATGCCGCGACGGGAGCACTGCCGGGCAGCGTCATGCCGAGCGCCTCTGCCATGATGTGCATGGTGTTGGCAGTTCCCATTCCCGCGCAGACGCCAGGACTGAGGATGGCGACCTCGCACATCTCCTCGATGTCGCGAACGGTCAGATGTCCGGTGGCGAGTTCGCCGACCGATTCGAACACATCCTCGATGTCGACCGGCTTGTTCCTGAGGAGGCCGCAGGCCTGATAACCGCCGATCACGAGAATGGTTGGGATGTTCAGCCTGGCCGCGGCCATAAGGTGGGCGGGCGCGGTCTTGTCGCAACTCGACAGGCAAATCATGCCATCGAGCACCGCGCCTTCCACGGCCACCTCAACATCGTTGACCAGAAGATCCCGGGAGGGCATCAGATAGCGCCCGCCCCGGCCCGCACCGGTGATGAAATCGCTCGGCGCGGTCGTCTTCACCTCGAAGGGCAGACCGCCAGCTTCACGGATTGCGCCTTTCACGATGGCCGCCACCTCATCGAGATGGCTGAAGCAGATGGAAAGCTCCGAGGAGGTGTTGATCACCGCGATCTTCGGCTTGAGCATGTCCGCATCGCTGATACCGAGCGCGCGCCACTGCGCGCGTCGTATGGCCCAACGGGTGGTGCCTGGCTCAAAGTTCGACCGGTAGGTTTTCTCGTTCATGCGAAAGCTGCATCAATCCATGGATTGCGGAAGAGGACCGACAATGGCCCCCTGGCGCTCGAGCTGTGCCCGAAGCGCGGTGACATCGATCGCGCGCGGATCGCCGGATCCGGCGAGGGCCGCGGCGACGCCGGCGGCCTCGCCAAGTGCCATGCAGGCGGCGGCAATTCGCATTGACGCATGGGCGTCATGCGAGGCGGATGAGCAGCGGCCTGCAACCAGAAGGCCGTCGACCCCGAGAGGCAGCAGCATCCTGTAGGGCAGCGCGTAGTAGGTTCCGGGTTTTAGGAAGACCCATTTTGTTGCGCGTCCCGCACCGTGCTCCTCCACCGGCCAGGCGCTGCAAGCGATCGAATCCGAGAAACGCGCCTCGTTCAGGACGTCATCCAGTGTCAGCCAGTACTCGCCGCGCACCCGACGGCTCTCTCGCACGCCGATTTCCGCGCCGATGTCGGAGATGAACGCCGCCTCGTAACCCGGCACGAATCCGCGGAATGCTTCGAGGTAGAGCTTGAGCTGGTTGCGGCCCTCGATCTCTGCCGAGGATATGTCGTCAGTGTTTAGCGGGTCGGGCGAATGTCCATCCTTCAGCACGCGCGTGATGTTGAGATGCATCGCTCCCTCGCGGAAGCTGAACATGCCCCCTGCGGTGCGTGGAAGCGGCAATCCGGCCTCCACCGCGGCTTCGAGGTGCCCGCGCAGCTCGTCACGCGTCATCGCGGCCGCGCGCGCCGTGTCGACCCCACCGAAGCGGAACATCATGGTCGGCGCCTGAATGATTGCTGGATCGTGCTCATAGGGCGCGCCAGCCAGAGCCGCGACATCCGCGTTTCCGGTGCAGTCGATAACCGTGTTAGCGAGACAGGCCCATCGACCGTCGCGGCCCTCGAAGATCACGCCGCGAACACGCTGCCCGTCCTTCACTGTTGACACGGCGATCGTGTGGAACGCGACGCGCACCCCCGCCTCTATTACCATCCGGTCCGCGACCATCTTGAGAGTCGTCGGATCGTAGAGCAGCGATGCCGTTTGCAGCCAACGCATGGGCCCGCGCACGCCGCCTTCGCGATCCATTCGCTCGATCAGCTCTCCCGCAAAGCCCCGCACGACCGGAACGATGTCGTCCTCGGTTACGGTATAAAGGCCGCAGATGCTTCCAAGCGTCACCATTGTCATGGTGCCGCCGAGATAGCCGTTCTTCTCGACCAACAGCACGTCGGCGCCGAGCCGAGCTGCGGAAACCGCGGCGGCGATACCCGCCGACCCTCCGCCCACGACGAGAACATCGACAGTGCGGCGGACAGGCACTTCTCGGGCTGGCTCTGTGATTGTTTGCATCGCGTCGAACCTACACATTGCCACGCCAGCTGCCGGTGGAACCACGGATAACCAGCTCGTTCGGCAGACAAATCTGGCTGTGCGTCTCTCCGCCCCCCGCGATTCGCGAGCGCAAAAGCGTGACCGCTTCCTCAGCCATTCGCCTGATTGGTTGACGCACCGTGGTCAGATCGAATGCCGGCCAGGACGCCATCTCGATGTCGTCGTAGCCAATGATCCACAACTGCTCCGGGACGCTGACGCCGCGCGTGCGCGCCGCATCGCGCGCTCCCAGCGCCAGCACGTCGTTGACGCAAAACAGCACGTCCGGTGGCTGCGCGAGATCGAGCATGTAGAGCGCAGCGTCGTAGCCGGTCTTGTGAGAAAAAGAGTCGACGCGAATGGTCAACGACGGATCGAGCGGTCGCCCGAGCTCACCCAAACGGGCGCGAAACGCTTGCTGGCGTAAACGAATCGTACTCGCGAGCGGCGCACCCTCTATGATGCCGATCCTCTTGCGGCCGGCGCGCATGATGTAGTCTGCAACCTCCACTGCGCCACGCGCATTATCGCTGCCGACCTGATCACAGGGCCATCCCTCGACGACGCGATGAATCAGGACCACCGGCGCGTTCAGCATCACCGCTTCATAGAGCGGGGCGGAGAGCGCGGTCGCGGTGGTCATGATCACGCCGTCAACCAGACTTTCCCGCACCGCGGACGCCGCCGCGCCCTCGTCCGTCTCATCGGTGCTCCAGACCATCATCCGAAGACCCGCCTCGGTGAGAGATTGGCCCAGAACCTGAAGCATTTCGGGGTAGAGCGGATTAGCGAGCCGGGAGACCACCACTCCGATGTTGCCGGTACGGCTCGTGCGCATCGCCCGCGCCATGCCGTTGGGTCGGTATTTCAATTTGCGCATAACGGCCAAAACCCGCTCGCGAGTTTCCGCCTGCACGTTGGCGTTGCCGGAAAGGACCCGCGAGACGGTGGCCTGCGAAACATTCGCCGCCCGGGCAATGTCCTTGCTCGTAATCGGGCCTGCGCTTGAATTCGTATTCATTTGCGACCGGCTTCGCACACCAGATCCCCCTGCATGGGTCGGTCTATGTCATAAATACGATTTCATTGCAACACCGACATGGCAGATCCCCACCGCCGGCCGGCCAATGGCTTCGTCGAAAAAGAGGGCATCAAGTTGTATCGTCAGAAGAGGGAGCCCCTATGGAGCGAAGGGCTGTCAGGCTTGGCTCCGCAAGAGATCCCCGTGGAGAGCCGCGCCAGCATCCTGCCTTTATCGCCCGACCGACGCGGCGCCGGATGACGGGCCGCCGTCGGTCAAAACGTGAGTCATCCTTCGACGGAGCCGGTGCGCAAACGAAGTCGTCGGCGTTCCACTCCGACCGGCGCGCTCGTCCATCACTCTGAGGAAGACACTCGTCTACGTGAGATGGTCGGGTGATCGTGGCAGGACGATGCGAGGCGAGAACGTTCCGGCTGTCGAGCTGCAAAGGAGTAAGCTCATAGCTCCGCTGCGCCTGCGCTGTTATGTTCGAGCCCCGTCTTGACGAACTCCAGCTGAAGGGGAAGCGGCGCGAGCATCACCGGTGGCGATGACAATTCCGGAGGGTGCCACTCTCGTGTTCGGAATAAAAACCCGAGCAGCGAACTCGCGGGCGCTATAGCCATTGTCCCGCGCGGCATTCATCCTGATCAACGGTGGCCCATTCCTTATGGGATCCGACGATTCGGCTGCGCATCCATTGGATGGGGAGGGACCGGTGCGCGTAGTCCAGCTGTCCCCCTTCTGGATCGATGCTGTAGCGGTTTCAAATCTGCGCTTTGATCGCTTTGTGGCCGATACGCAGTATGTGACTGAAGCTGAACGTTTAGGATCGTCCTTCGTCTTCAGAGGCTTCCTGGCATCCGAGCAGTAT
>JAEZHL010000245.1 GCA_023416575.1 Pseudomonadota bacterium | reverse complement strand
CGTCTGCGCGATTCATGGTGTCTGCGTCGGCGGCGGCCTCGAGCTGGCCCTCGCCTGCCACTACCGGATCGCCACGCGCGACGACGCGACCCGGGTCGGCTTCCCTGAAGTGAAGCTCGGGCTTTTCCCCGGCTTCAACGGCACGGCGCGCTCGATCCGTCAGGTCGGGCCGCTGGCCGCGATGCAGTACATGCTGACCGGCTCGATGCTCCGCGCCACCGTCGCACGCGGCCTCGGCTACATCGACGAGCTGTTGAACAGTCCGGACCGGCTTCGCTGGGCCGCGCGCAAGGCGATCCTGCAGAAGCGGAAGTCGAAGCCGGCGGGCCGTCTCAAAGCGCTGCTGGCAAAATGGCCGGCGCGTGGGCTGCTGGCCAGGAAGCTCAGGACCGAGACCGCCAAGAAGGTGCGGGAGGATCATTATCCCGCCCCCTTCCGGCTCATCGACCTCTTCGAGACGCACGGCGGCAATCTCGAGACGCTGAAAGTCGCCGAGACGCGCGCCTTCGCCCCGCTGATGGTGAGCCCGACATCGCGCAACCTGCGCCGCGTCTTCCGCCTGTCGGAGATGCTCAAGGCGCAGGCACCGAAGAACCTCGCCTGGCGGCCCCTGCGTGTGCACGTCATCGGGGCCGGAACCATGGGCGCCGACATCGCCGGTTGGTGCGTCGCATCCGGCATGGAAGTCTCCCTGCAGGACATCTCACCCGAGCAGATCAAGAAGGGCATCGAAGTGCAGGGCAAGCTCTTCGCGCGCAAGTTCAAGACGAAGGCTCAGCGCGACGCCGCCAAGGCGCGGCTCCTCGCGGACCCACAGGGCATCAACATTGGCCGCGCCGACGTGGTGATCGAGGCGGTAGTCGAGAAGCTCGAGGTCAAGCAGGAGCTGTTCAAGGCCATCGAGCCCAAGCTGAAGCCCGGTGCCGTGCTCGCAACGAACACGTCGTCCATCATGATCGAGGACATTGCGCGCCCCCTCGCCGATCCGGGACGGCTGATCGGCATTCACTTCTTCAATCCGGTCGCGCACATGCCGCTGGTCGAGATCGTGCGCGGAGAGGCGAGCCGCGCCGAGGAGATCGACAAGGGCGCCGCCTTCGTGACCGCCATCGACAAGTTCCCGCTGGTCGTGAAGAGCGTCCCGGGCTTCCTCGTCAACCGGGTGCTGGCCCCCTATCTCACCGGCGCCATGCAGCGGCTGCAGGCCGGCGAGGAAAAGGAGAAAATCGACGAGGCCGCACGCACCTTCGGCATGCCCATGGGGCCGATCGAGCTTGCCGACACGGTGGGCCTCGACGTCTGCGCCCATGTCGGTCGGATTCTGAATTTCGGCGCCGGCGGCTCGGAGCTCGACCGCATGGTGAGCCAGGGCAAGCTCGGCAAGAAGTCGGGTGAAGGCTTCTACGTCTGGAAGGATGGCCGGCCGCAGAAGGCCCAGAAGACCTACGACCGCGCCGAACTCGAACGGCTCGGGCGCGAGCTCGTGGAGCCGCTGATCGCAGAATGCGAGCGCTGCCGCGACGAGGGTGTCGTGGCGAGCGCGGACCTGATCGATGCCGGCGTCATCTTCGGCACTGGCTTCGCGCCGTTCCGCGGCGGGCCCCTGCACTACAAGGCAACCGAGGCAGCACTGACGAGCGAGCCGCAGCGCGCGGCGGCGGAATGACACCCGCATCCATGTGAGCGGGAAGAGGGTTCGACGGGAGGAATGAGATGACTGAGACCCTTCGACGAGTGGCCGTGCTCGGCGGCGTGCGCATCCCGTTCTGCCGCTCCAACACGCTGTATGCGGATCAGTCCAACCTCGACATGCTGACGGCAACGCTGAACAGCCTCGTCGATAAGTATCATCTCGAGAACGTCCACATCGACGAGGTGGCCGGCGGCGCCGTCGTGACCCACTCGCGGGACTGGAACCTCGCCCGCGAGGCCGTGCTCGGCACCAAGCTCGCCCGCACCACGCCCGGGATCACCATGATGCAGGCCTGCGGGACGAGCCTGCAGGCAGCGATGGGCATCGCGGCCAAGATCGCCTCCGGCCAGATCGACAGCGGAATTGCCATGGGCTCCGACACCACATCGGATGCGCCGATCGTCGTCTCCAAGCGTCTCGCGGGCCGCCTGACGCAAATGGCGCAGCAGAAGTCGACCTGGGAGAAGGTCAAAGTCTTCAAGGGGATGTCGCCGACCGAGCTGATGCCTCAGCCCCCCTCGGTGGGCGAGCCACGCACGGGCCTTTCCATGGGCCAGCACTGCGAGCTGATGGCGCAGGACTTTGGAATCGGCCGCGCGGAGCAGGACCAGCTCGCCTACGAGAGCCATAAGAAGGCCGCCGAGGCCTATGCGTCGGGGTACATGGACGATCTCGTGGTGCCGTATGCGGGCGTGTTCCGCGACAACAACATTCGCGAGGACGTCAGCCTCGATAAGCTCGCCACCCTGCGCACCGCGTTCGACAAGACCGCGAAGGGCACGCTGACAGCTGCCAACTCGACACCGCTCACGGACGGTGCTGCGGCGGTTCTCCTCGCATCCGAGGAATGGGCGTCCGCACACGGATTGCCGGTGCTCGCCTGGCTGACCGCCTACCAGACCGCGGCCATCGATTTCGTCGACGGCGAAGGCCTGCTCATGGCGCCGACCATCGCCGTCTCGCGCCTGCTCGACCGCACCGGCCTCAAGCTGCAGGATTTCGATTTCTACGAGATTCACGAGGCATTTGCGGCGCAGGTGCTCGCCACCCTGAAGGCCTGGGAGGACCCGGAGTACTACCGGCGCGTACTCGGCAAGGACCACCCGCTGGGTGCCATCGACCGCTCCAAAGTCAACGTGAAGGGCTCCTCGATCGCCTACGGACATCCGTTCGCGGCGACCGGCGCTCGCATCATGGCCAACCTCGCCAAGCTGCTTTCCCAGCACGGCGGCCGCGGGCTCATCTCCATCTGCACGGCGGGCGGCATGGGCGTCGCCGCGATCATGGAGAGCGCCCGGGCCGGGGAGATGCAGGCTGCCGCCTGAAAGGGCGACTCCGCCATCGTCTGAGGACGTTTTAGCGATCCATCCGGTGCGGTTTCCAAGGCGCGCACCGGAGTCTTTCGCGCTAGAGGTGTGGAGATCGGATTGCGCCTACTGCCGAATTCGTGTGCAATCTGCCGGACCGTGACAAGGACCGCAGATGCCGCCATCGAAACACGATCGCCAGCTCAGCGCCGCGCGGGGGCTCATCCAGCTCATCGCGGAAAAGCTCGACCTTGATGCATCCGTGCGGCTGTGGGACGGCTCGGTCCAGCCGCTCGGCCGCGCAGTCAGCGGCCCCTTCATTCTCTCGATCGCAGGGCCCGGCGTTGTCGGCGCACTGCTGCGTCGCCCGACGCTCGACAACCTGATCCGGCACTATGTCGAAGGGCTGATCGATTTCGATGGCGGCACGCTGATCGACTTCGGCCAGCAACTGAACAAGGGCGGACGTTCTGCCAGCCTCAAGGGGCTCGACAAGCTCACGCTGCTGCGGACCCTCACCCCCTTCTTCTTCGCGCCCGCCCACAAGCCCGCCGATGCCCACGGGTTCGATGGCGACATCACCGGACGCTCCGCGCGGCGGCGCGACAACAAGGCGTTCGTGCAGTTCCACTACGATCTGTCGAACGACT